>NZ_DAISHJ010000079.1:17214-23657 GCF_036822615.1 Aggregatilinea sp.
CCCGGATGCATCCGCGAGCGATGCGCGTGGCTTTTACAGTTATGAGTTCTGGAACGTGCTGTACTTCGGGCTGGCGACCGCCGCCGCCGGGATCGTGATCCTGCTCAGCCGCGCGCGCTGGGCGCTGCCGGGCCGTCTGCGGACCGTGCCGCTGTGGCAGCCGCTGGCCGTCGCGGTGATCGCGGTCGATCTGCTGGCTGCCGGGTGGAACTTCAACACCGCCGCCGATCCCGACTGGCTCGACTACACGCCGCCTTCGGTCGCGTGGCTGCAAGACAAGATGGCGGCGGAAGGCCCCTTCCGCTATACCACGCTCGACCAGGGCGAGCACCCGCTGCACGCCAACAGCACGTGGCAGTACGGCTTGCAGGACGCGCGCGGCTACGACAGCCTGATCCCTAAGCAGTACGCGGACTACATGCGCCTGATCACGCCACAGGGCGGGCTGGACTACAACCGCATCGACCCGATCCAGTGGGACGATAAGGACGCGCTGGCCTCGCCGCTGCTGGACCTGCTCGACGTGCGCTACGTGGTCAGCGACTGGTATCTGGATCCCGACGGCAATGCCGAAGCGGACGCCGCCCGCGCCGAGGAACTCGGTTACACGCTGGTGTACGACGACGGCGCGGTGCGCATCTACGAGAACCTGGACGCCCTGCCGCGCACCTACACGCTGCCCTACACCGATCTGACCGAAGAACTGTGCGGGAGCGCGCCGGACGACTTCGGCACCATCGTACAGAGTCCCGACTTCACCGCCGACCCGCGCCGTGTGGTGATCGAAGGCTTCCCCGGCGGCTCCGGCTGCGACGTGGTCTACGACTGGCCCACCGCCGAGCAGGAAGCGGATCCGGTTCCCGCGACGATCACCGCCTACGGCAGCATCGAGGTCACAGTCGATGCGTCGGTCGATCAGGCGTCGTGGCTGGTCCTGGCCGACTCGTATTATCCCGGCTGGAAAGCCTTCGTGCGTCCCCAGGGCGCAGCGGAGGACCAGGAAGACGAGGTCGAGATCCGGCTGGTGGATGGCAACTTCCGCGGCGTGCGGCTGGCCCCCGGCGCGTGGACCGTGCGGTTCCGCTTCAGCCCGCCGACCTTCCAGATCGGCGCGTTCGGATCGTTCATCAGCGGCATGTTGATCGTCTTCATGCTGATCCTGTGGATCTGGCGGCGCATCTACCGCGAAGACGGCGAGGCCGACAGCGCCAAACGCATCGCCAAAAACAGCCTTGCGCCGATCGTGCTCAACCTGTTCAACCGAGTCATCGACTTTGCGTTCGCGTTCATCATGCTGCGCATCCTCGGCCCGGCGAACGCAGGCGTCTATTACTACGCGATCGTGATCTTCGGCTGGTTCGACATCCTGACCAATTTTGGCCTGAACACATTCCTCACGCGTGAAGTCGCCCGCGACCGCGACCGCGCCGGGCGTTATCTGCTCAACACGACCGCGCTGCGGCTGGCCCTGGTCGTGATCGGCATCCCGCTGCTGGTGCTGTTTTTCGTCGTGCGCGACCGGACGGTGAGCGAGCCGCTCGAAACGCAGGCGGTCGTCGCCATCATCCTGCTGTACGTCGCGCTGCTGCCGGGCAGCATCAGCACCGGCCTGACCGCGCTGTTTTACGCCTTCGAAAAAGCCGAGTTCCCGGCGGCGATCACCACCGTCAGCACCATCGCCAAAGTCACCATCGGCCTGGCGACGCTGCTGCTCGGGTGGGGCGTCGAGGGGCTGGCGGGTGGGGCCGTCGCCACCAACCTGATCACGTTTGCGGTGCTGGCGTGGCTGGCCCGCCCGCTAATTCGGGGGCAGTTCTGGGGACGGCCCGATCACGCCCTGATGCGGCACATGATGGGCGAAAGCTGGCCGCTGATGATCAATCACCTGCTGGCGACCGTCTTCTTCAAGATCGACGTGGTGCTGATGGAAGCCATCAACGGCAACACGGTTGTCGGTCAGTACTCGACCGCGTACAAGTGGCTCGACGCGCTGAACATCATCCCCGCCTTCCTGACGATGGCGTTGCTGCCGGTCATGGCGCGGCAGGCCCACGAGGATCGCGCCGCGCTCAAGCGCAACTATACGCTGGCGGTCAAGCTGCTGCTGATGGTGGCGCTGCCCGTCGCCGTGATCACGACCTTCATCGCGGAGCCGCTGGTGCACTTCCTGGGCGGCGCGGAATATCTGCCCGCGGGCGCGATCGCGTTACAGCTCATGATCTGGAGCATCCTGATCGGCTGGATGAACAGCGTCACCAACTACGTGATCGTCGCGCTGGATCGCCAGCGCACGCTGACGTTTGCGTTCGTGGCGGGCGTAGTGTTCAACCTCACCGCCAACATACTGCTGCTGCCCGCCTACAGCTACCGCGCGGCGGCGATTGTCACGATTTTCTCCGAGGGCGTGCTGTTCGTCGGCTTCTACTGGATCATCCGGCAGGAGTTGGGATCGTTGGGCTGGGGGCACATGTTGGGACGGCTGGCCGTCGCGGGGATCGTGCTGGCGGCGATCACGTGGGGGCTGTGGAGTCTCGCGCCGCTGCTGGCGCTGGCCGCGTCGCCGGTGGTGTACGTCGTGACGCTGCTCGCGCTGCGGCCCTTCCTGCCCGAAGAGCTGGCGCGCATCGCGCCGCTGCTGCCGGGTCCGCTGCGGCGACGCATCGCGGTCGGCGGCTAAGCACTCAATGTCGATCACCGTAGGGGTAGGGCTTGCCCTACCCGGCTTTGCGCACAGCGGGCGGAGCTTGCCCTGCCCATTTTCCGCCCTGTGCGGGATGCGGATCAAAAAAGGCGTATCGCAATACGCCCCTACACATGACTTTCGTTCGGCGCAGGCAATTCATGAATTGCCCCTACGTTCGCTGTTCTTTGGCTCCTGGCTAACCGCTCCCCTGCTACTCGCTGTCCTTCTTCTTCTGCCCGTCGATCGCCGCGCCGATGGCGACGCCCAGCGCGAGGCCGACGCCAATGCCAACGCCAACGTCGTTGAACAGTGCCTGTCCCAGGCCAGCGCCCAGAGCCAGCCCCAGCGCCACCCCGATCGCTATTCCGGATTGCTCGTCACTTGTGCGTGATTTATCGCTCATGGTGCTTCACCTTTCAATGAAAAATCCGGCCACAAGACCGGATTTTCGCTGCAAAACAGGTTACCTGCGGAAACCGGCTGCCCTAGCGGGTGCGGGCCTCTTCTTCGCTCGCCATCTTGATGTTATCGCGTTTGAGCAGCACGACCTTCAGTGAGCGCTGCGTGATCAAGCGGCGTACAACCGGATTGCTTTGCACGGGCAAGACCAAAGTTTGCTCTTCTTTAGCCAGCTCAAAATGATATACATCAACACGGCGGATGCCTGCGTGCCAGTGCTCTTCCAACCCCACGACCGGGCTAACTTGCCAGTCTTCGTTGAGATATTGGATCAGCACGTCGGCAGGAGCATAGGCTTGCGACGTTGGGGACCAATGCCGCCGGGTATCGGTTGAACGCAGCTCCATTTCCAAAAATGATGCTGCAGCGCGTCCCATAGAGGTTGCCTCCTTACCTAAAAACCTTCACTATTCAAATTCCTTACGACAAAGTTACGGCTAGACAGAGAAGAGTTTAACGCCAAAGATTAAATAAATCACAAGAGGGCTATAAAAATCTTTTAGCTTGACCATCCGGGGGTGGATTTGCGGCACTCTTGACCGCCCCTGGCTGCCGGGCTAGAATACGCCCGATCATCTCTGTTTTTTTGATTATAGCATAGAGGGGTAAAGATCCGTGGCGACACTTATTCAAATTGGTGAGATCGCCCAATACGATGGGCAGGAAGTCACCGTTCGGGGTTGGCTGTACAACCGGACCGACAAGGGCCGCCTGCAATTTTTGCTGGTCCGCGACGGCACGGGAATCGCCCAATGTGTCGCCTTCAAGAAGGATCTGCCGGAAGACGTCTTCGAGGCGGCCCGTGCGCTGACGCAGGAAAGCTCGGTGATGATCACCGGCATCGTGCGCGGCGACGAGCGCGCTCCCGGCTATCCCGGCGGCTTCGAGATCGGCATCACCAACCTGGAAACGATCCAGATCGCTGAGGAATACCCGATCCAGCCCAAGGATCACGGCGTCGAGTTCCTCATGGACCAGCGCCACCTGTGGCTGCGCTCGCTGCGCCAGTGGGCGATCCTGCGCATCCGCGCGACGATCATCCACACCATTCGCACGTGGCTGGACGATCGCGGTTACCTGCTGGTCGATACGCCCATCCTGACGCCCGCCGCAGGTGAAAACACCACGACGCTGTTCGAGATCGACTACTTCGGCGAACCGGCCTACCTTGCGCAGACCGGCCAGCTTTATAACGAGGCCAATATCGGCGCGTTCGGCAAGGTGTACTGCTTCGGCCCCACCTTCCGCGCGGAAAAATCGAAGACGCGCCGTCACCTGATGGAATTCTGGATGGTCGAGCCGGAAATGGCCTTCTATTCGCTCGAAGACCTGATGGCGATGGAAGAAGAGTTCGTCAGCGCCATCGTCGCTGCCGTGCTCGACAAGCACCGCATGGAGCTTGAAATTCTGGAGCGCGACGTCGCGCGGCTGGAAACGATCAAAGCGCCGTTCCACCGCATCAGCTATGACGAGGCCGTCGAGCGGCTGCAAGCGCTGATCGAAACCATCGACGATCCCGAGCGCAAAGCCGAGCTGGCGATCACCTGGGGCGACGACTTCGGCGCGCCGCACGAAACCGCCATCGCGGAGATGTTCGACCGGCCCGTGTTCGTCTACCATTACCCCACGGCGGCGAAGGCGTTTTACATGCAGCCCGTCGATGGGCGGCCCGAAGTCTGCCGCAGCGTGGACCTGCTCGCGCCGGAAGGCTACGGGGAGATCACGGGCGGCAGCGAGCGTATTTACGATCCCGAGCTGCTGCGCCAGCGCATCGACGAGATCGGCATTTCGCCCGAAAATTACAAGTGGTATCTGGACCTGCGCAAGTACGGCAGCGTGCCGCACGCCGGGTTCGGTTTGGGCGTGGAGCGCACGGTCGCGTGGATCTGCGGGCTGCCGCACATCCGCGAAACGATCCCGTACGCGCGCATGTTGAACCGGCTCTACCCATAGCCGGTCAAACGGCCAACCTTATGTCAGTTCATGAAGCCCGAAAGCAGGTGCGCTTGCTGCTGGATGATTCGAGCGCGGCGGACGCCCCCACAGCTTACTATGCGCTTTTCCACCCGCCGGAGCGCTCCGCGATCTTCACTCAGAAGGACAGCGCGGGGCGGGTGGTGGGCTTCGCGGGTCGATTCCAGACGGGGATCGACCTGTTCCGCCCGCTGATGACCCTGCGCTGCACCGATCCGGCGTGCGCCGCCGACGTGCTGTCGCGCGCGCTGCTGCCGGGGCGCCCGTATATCTTCTTCGCCAACGCCAACCAGCTTCCGCTGGTGGGCGGCAGTCTGCGCGTCGAAAACGAGCGTATCCTCAACATCTATCACCTGGATGTGTCGCGCTTCAAACCGGAACTGAACGTCCTGGTCCAGACGCGTAAAACCGCCGACGGCTTGCCGCGCTGCGTGATCAGCGCCAACGGGCTGGAAGCGGTCGCCGGGCTGAACTGGAAAAGCCCGGCCTTCGCGGAGATCTACGTGCACGTCGATGCGCAGGCCCGCCAGCGCGGATGGGGGCGCAGCGTCGCGGCGGCCATCACGCAGTTGGTGCTGGCCGAAGGGCGCGTGCCGCTCTATCTGGTCGAATCGGACAACGAGCCATCGCTGCGTCTGGCGGAAAGCTTGGGCTATGTCAGCACCGGCGCGCGCCAGGTCTATGCCGACGCAGTGTATCTGGGCCATCCCGAAGCGCTTGAGCGCGAGCGCGAATAAATCACCTCTTCCGGCGCGGCTGCAAGTCTGAGGCGGACGGCGAGTTATGGTCGATTTCACCCTGCACTTCCCGGACAACTTCCTGTGGGGCACGGCGACCGCCGCGCATCAGGTCGAGGGCCAGCCCGCCCCGAGCAACTGGTCCGCGTGGGAACAGCAGCCGGGGCACATCTACCAGGACCAGACCGCCAGCGCCGCCTGCAGGGGCGCGGTCTTCTCGGCCTTGATCAGCATACGCACCCGATGCCGACCGCGCACCCGGGCAATCGGTGCGGGCGCGGGACCGAAGATCTGTGCGCCGATCCGGTGCAGGGGCGCCGCGCGCCGCGCCAGTTCGGCGCCAATGTCGAACAGCGGCTGCAGATCGGGGCCCGACAGGATGATCCCGGCCATCCGCCCGAAAGGCGGCACCCCCTGCGCGCGGCGCTGCGCGGCCTCTTCGCGCCAGAAGGCCTCTTCCTCGCCGCTCAGGATGGCGCGGATCACCGGATGTTCGGGCTGATAGCTTTGCAGCAGCGCCAGCCCCGGCTTTTCTGCCCGCCCCGCGCGCCCCGCGACCTGCCGCATCAGTTGAAAGGTGCGTTCCGCCG
>NZ_DAISHJ010000080.1:0-23568 GCF_036822615.1 Aggregatilinea sp.
CCTTATGCGTGGGCTGATGCTCCCTAGAATGAAATACCTACCCTTGAAAGGGGGCCGGGGGTGAGGTTTCCCCACAACCCGATTACGGTGTTCCCCCGCGCCAGCGCCCCGATCATTCCGCGCCCGTATCGCACGCCGCGACGGGCAGCGCCGTCTCGCCATAATTCACGAACTGGCCCTGCGCGTCCTGCTCGTACAGGCCGAAGCGCACCTGCGTCCCACCCGCGAGACGCGGCAGCGTGAAGTCGTCGCGGACGCGCTCGCCGGGCGACCACGCCGTGAACGGGTAAAAGCCATATACCGGCGCGCTGCGATCGGCGGTCGCCAGAACCGGCGCGACCTCCTCCCCGGTCAGGTGCACGAAGATGCTCGGATTGGCCGAGGGCTGTTCGACCGCCTGCCAGATCACGTGCAGCGCGATCGTGTCCGCGTCGCACGTCAGCCACGCGTCCGCGCGCCCAATGCCATACACGATCGGATCGACGGGCGGATCGCCCGGCCCGGCGATCTGCGGCGCGGCGGAGAGTTCCACCAACCCCGGCCCCGCCGAGGTCAGGCCCAGCCCGCCCAGACGCGCGCGCCACCACTCCGGCGGGAAGACGTAAAACGCCTCCGGCGCGGTGTAAAGGCGATAGTCCTGCGCCAGCAGATCCGCGTAATTCGCCGTGTGATAGACCATCTTCACGTCGCGGTTCTCGCCTGTCACCAGCCGCGAATAGGCCGCCGCCTCGTAATGCGGCCCCCAGGGCAGCGTAAATGTCACACGCCCTTCGCGCGGAATCTGTGCCACGAGGTCGATCATCTCCTGGCCGCTGCGATCGGTGGTGCGGGTCCGAATCCAGTCCCGGTTGAACGGCACCAACAGCAGCGCCCAGATCAGCAGCCCGGCTAGCGCCGCCGCGCCCAGCCTGGGACGCCGGACGAGCAGCCAGTCCGCCGCCAGCGCCACGTCGAGCACCAGGACAAGCACCACCGGCATCAGGATCGCGCCGGGCAGCACGGCGGAATGGTACGCGACACTGAAGATCAGCGGCCCCGCCCCGGCCAGGGCCAGCACGCGTGCCGCGCGGCGCTGTGGCGCGATCGTCACGGCGACGGCCAGCGCCGCCAGCGCGATCAGCAGGCCGGGCAGCGTGAGCTGATCGACCAGCAGCCGCGCGATGTCCGCCGCGTCGTCCAGCAGCCCGCCTGTGTTGCCGGGCAGCGTGACGAGGTAATCGGCCTCTTTGCCCGTGAACTGCTGCCAGAAGCCGCGCCACGTGCCGGGATCGCCGTAGACCCACGCGCTGCCCTGGTGCGCGCGCAGCGGCAGATAGGCGTAGGGCACGAAGCCCAGTGCCGCCAGCGCGCTCCCCTGCATCAGCGTGCGCGGCCAGCGATCCAGCAGGTCGCGGCGATAGGGCCACAGCGCCAGGAACAGCCCCGGCGCGACGAACGCCACCGCGCGGTGATGCGCCACGCCGATCCCGCCCAGCAGCGCCAGCATCAGGAAGCGCCGCCGCGCGCTCCATACGCCCTGCCAGGGCGCAGGCCACAGCGCGACCAGCAGCATCAGCGCGGTGATCGCCAGACTCATGCCGTAGACTTCCGCGATGCTGCTGTGAATCCAGACCGAGCGCGTAAGGCCGAGCAGCAGCGCCGCCAACGCCGCCAGCCCTGCCCGGCGCGTCAGCCCCCAGACGAGCATCCCGGCGCAGATCAGCGCCGCCGCACCCCACGCCGTCGCGTACAGGCTGGCCGCCGCGGCGGGTTCCAGGCCCACAGCGCGCAGAGGCAGGGTGAAGCCGTTGCCGAGGATCGTATACAGGGGATAGCCAGTGTAATGCACGGTCCCCCAGGCGTTCAGCGCCACCTGGATCTCGCCCACGTCGAGCATATACTCGTCCGAGCTGCCGTTTACGTGTGTTTGAAGCGTCGAGCCGTAAGCGGCGATCAGGATCAGCGCGGCCAGCGGCACGAGCAGGCGGTATAACGCCGCGCGAGAGCGTGAGGAAGGGCCGTGGGTAGCGATAGCGGTCAAATCCGTTTCCGTGGGGTGCAATCCGCGCAAGAACGTACAAAAATGCATCTAAAAAACCCGGCGAATTATAACATGGCCTTAATCAGAGTCTGTTATCATAGAGGAGAATTTACTCTGTGGAGGAGAAAGTATGTCCAACGCGGCTTCATTGAGCTTGCCCACCAGCCCGGCCCTCGCCGGACTATCCGAATCCGATCTCGATATCCTGCGCCGGATGCTGCGGTCCGTCACCGTGACCAAAGGCGACGCCGTATATCGCGCAGGTGAACCGCTCAATACGCTTTATATCGTGCAGTCCGGCCAGATCAATATCGTGCTGAAGTGCCAGACCGGGCAGGGCGACGATACGGTGGTGCGCACCGCCGGTCCCGGCGATCTCCTGGGCGATCTGCCCTCATCCGGCGACGCGTCGCGCGCTGTCACCAGCGCGCAGGCCCTCGAAGACAGCACGCTGCTGGCCCTCAGCCGCGAGGCGATCGAAGGCTATCTGCACGGGCAAATCGACGCAGTGCTGCGCCTGACCCGCACCCTCGAAGCGGGATTATCCCTCTCTGCGCCGGAAGAAACCGCCGCCCCGGTCGATAACAACGTGCAGCGGCTGGCGAACGTGCTGCTGTTCCTGGCCGAACGCGACGGGCGAATCGATTCCGGGCTGGTGACGTCGGCGCTGCGCGTGAAAGACGTGGCGATGTCCATCGGCGCGGACGAAGAATGGGTGTCCGGCGTGCTGCACGACTGGAGCTGCCAGGGCATCATCGGTCTGACCGGTGGCCGCCGCTTCCTGCTGCACGACGTGGACGCCTTGAAAGCCCTGGCGAAACGCGAGGACTAGCGGCACAGATCGGTTTGGCGTAAGCAGGGAAGTGGAATGCAACAAGCGCGGCCTCTGAACGGAGGCCGCGTGCCTATTTAGCAGTGAGTTCGCAGGTCATGAACGGCCTGCTACCGCGGTTCGACGATCATGCGGACCGCTGTGCGCTCCTGCTCGTCGATCGTCACCTCGGTAAAAAACGGGATCACGATGACGTCGATCTGGTCTTCGGCCAGGTAGCCGCGCGCGATAGCGACGGCTTTCACGGCCTGATTGACGGCCCCCGCGCCGATGGCTTGAACCTCAGCGCGTTGGTGCTCGCGGACGACCCCGGCAATAGCCCCGGCAACTGCCGTGGACCGGGAGCGAGCGGAAACTTTGATCACATCGACCGGTTCGTGCCCGTCAGAGGCGATCTCCTCAGGAGCCAGACTTGAAGGATACGATGGTTGCATAGTAGCCCCTTCTGGATCTTAACAAAATCCCTTAAATGAAAAGCGTGCGAAGAAGGATGCAGAACATCTTTAGCCTTTCATTGTACAGTATTTCACCAGCCAATCCAATCACTTGTCATTGAAGCATTTTTACAATTGTGTAAGCGTCTGGTATTCGTATTTTATTTCAAAAATACTATATTTATATGATAAAAAATAAGCGCCCTTGCATTTATTAGCTGTTGGCGGCGTTTTGCGAGCGTGTGGGATGCCCAAACCCGGTTGTTGAAACGATTAAAATTGGGGACTGCCCATTTGCTGCCAGTTCTGCTATACTGTCTACCATGCTCCAAATCGATTTGAAGTCGACCGAGATTTATGATTCCCTAACACTTCATATATGGGGCAAAACGTTGAGGTATAATAAAATATCCTTAACGACCGAAGCCAACATCAACGATCCCGAGGTACTAATCTTATGGCAGTTATGATCGACACGGAACGTTATCAAGGCATCGTTAAGACGTACAATACCTTTGAAGGTACTGGTATAATCGAGATGCCTGACGGACGCGAGGCACTCGTTCGTTACTCCTCCATCCGTGGAGAAGGCGTCAGAAGATTACATAGAGGCGCAACGGTCACCTTCCAACTTCAAGAAACGCGCCGCGGGTTATATGCCGTGTGCGTGCAGCAGGAATAAATCCGGCCTGCTGCACTTCGCCACTGCTCTCGCTCACCACGCTGCATGAACAACCCTTCGTAATCTGCCTCGCGCGGTATTGCTGCACGCCGCCTGAACGTCCGTCCATCATGCATTGACTCTTCGCGGCATCCGGCCAGGGTGCTGCTTGGGTACGGTCAACATTACCTATCGGTCAAGAGTCAGGGACGCCGTGCGTCCCTAGAGGAGTTTATGTATGAGCGACAAGCCCCTGCCGCTGCGGATCATTCCGCTCGGTGGTTTAGGCGAGATCGGCAAGAACATGACGCTGTTTGAGTACGACCATGAGGGCATCATCGTCGATACCGGAATCATGTTCCCCGAAAACGACATGCTGGGTATCGACTACATCATCCCCGACTTCCGCTACATTGCCGACCGGCTGAACGACGACCTCACCATTCACGGCATCGTCATCACCCACGGACACGAAGACCACATCGGGGCGATCGGGCACGTGCTGGACGCGATCCCGGTTCCGGTGTACGCCACGCCGCTGACCGCCGGGCTGCTCGAAGTCAAGATGGCCCAGGCCGGGCACGATCAGGCGGTCCTGAACGTGTTCCAGGCCGGGGATCTGCTCGATTTGGGGCCGTTCCTGGTCGAGACCTTCCACGTCTGCCACAGCATCCCCGATTCGGTCGGGCTGGGCATCGAGACCCCGGTCGGGCTGGTGGTGCACTCCGGCGACTTCAAGTTCGATCACACGCCCGTGGACGGCTGGCCGACCGATTTCGCCCGGCTGGCCGAGTTTTCCAAGCGCGGCGTGCTGGCGCTGATGTCGGACAGCACCAACGCGGATCGCCCCGGCTGGACGCCCTCCGAAGCGACCATCGACGCCGGATTCGACAAGGTGTTCCGCGAGGCCAAAGGGCGGATCATCGTGGCGACCTTCGCCTCGCTGATCTCGCGCATCCAGCAGGTCGCCACCGCCGCACAGCGCTACGGGCGCAAAATGGCCGTCGCCGGGTACAGCATGACCGAGTACATCAAGGTCGCGTCGCGGCTCGGCTACCTGGACCTGCCCAAAGACATTCTGATCAACATCGAGCAGGCCAAAAAGCTGCCGCTGAACGAAGTCGTGATCATGGTCACGGGGTCGCAGGGCGAGCCGTCGGCGGTCCTGGGGCGGCTGGCCTATGGCAACCAGCGCCAGTTCGACCTGATCCCCGGCGACACGGTGATCATGTCCGCCCACCCCATCCCCGGCAACGAAGAACTGGTGCAGCGCACGGTCAACAAGCTGATCCAGCGCGGCGCGAACGTGATTTACGACGCCATCGCGCCGGTGCACGTCTCCGGGCACGCCAGCCAGGAAGAACTGAAGCTGCTGATCAACCTGATCCGGCCCAAGTTTTTCATCCCGGTGCATGGCGAGCTGCGCCACCTGCACAGCCACGCCAGGCTTGCGCAAGATCTGGGCATCCCGGCGGAAAATACGTGCGTGGTCGAAAACGGGACGGAGATCCTGCTCACCCCGCAGCACATGTCGGCAGGCGAGCGTATCCCCGGCGGCTACGTCTTCGTGGACGGGTCCGGCGTGGGCGACATCGGCCCGATCGTCATGCGCGACCGCGAGACGCTGGGGCGCGACGGCTTCCTGATCGCCATCGTGCTGATCGACAGGGACAGCGGCCAGTTGGTCGAAGCGCCGGAGATCATCTCGCGCGGGTTCGTGTTCCTGCGCGACGCCTCCGAATTGATCGAAAGCACGCAGCGGCTGATCGAAGAAATCGTCGATACGCACAAGGGCACCAGTGGGCTGGCGAACGACATTCAGGACACGCTGTCGAAGATGTTCTACAACCAGACCAAGCGCCGCCCGATGGTGTTTGCCTACGTGCGCGAGGTGTAGCCGCCCAGCCCCCCGCGCTCGATTCCAATCGTGTAACCTTCCAACCGCCGGAGCCGTGCCAAACCCGCTCCGGCGGTCTTTTTTCCCCCTCTGGTCCCATTGCGCGCGGCGAGGCATGTTGCATAATAAGGGCGAATGGCTATACACTAAGCCGCGCACATGGCAGACGGTGACGCGTGTTCGCCCAGCCTGCCGCGATCCGTTCGCTTAACAGGGAAGGACCCATCGTGCGCCCACTTCAAGCTCGCTGGTATCGTACCGTTCAGCTTCTTCTGCTGGCTGTCGCGCTGATGATCGCGGGGGCAGCCTGCGCCGGGAAAGAGTCTCCGGCAGCGTCTAACGCAGCCAACGCTGCGCCGCCGGACGTGAACGTCTCCGACGACAGCGGCAGCGACAACGCCGAGGCAGCGGCCCAAGCCGCCACGCCGACGGTCGATCCGGTGCTGGCGACCGTCAACAGCACGCCGATCCTGGTCGCGGAGTTCGAAACGGAACGCAACCGCCGCGCGATGGGCATGACGATCGAGCCTGCCACCGCCGACGCGTTCGACCAGTCCGTGCTGCAAAGCATGATCGATCAGGTGTTGATCGAGCAGTACGCCGCGCAGCAGGGCATCGAAGTCACCGACGAAGACGTAGACGCCGAACTGGCGATCCAGGAACAGATCGCGCAGCAGAACGACCAGACGCTCGAAGATCTGGTGGCGGCGCAGATGTACACCGTGGACGAATACCGCGAAGCGATCCGCGACATGCTGCTGTGGACCCGCGTGAGCGAGGCCGTCACCGCCGACGTGTCGCCGATGGCGACGCAGGTGCACGCGCGGCACATCCTGGTGGCGGACGAAGCCACCGCGCGCGCCATCATCGACCAGTTGAACCAGGGCGCGGATTTCGCACAGCTCGCGCTCCAGTATTCGCTCGACAGCTCGACCGCCGCCAGCGGGGGCGACCTGTCGTGGGTGAGCATTGGCGACCTGCTCCAGCCGGAGGTCGAAAACGCGATCTTCGCGCTGCCCGCGGGCACGCTTTCGCAAGAACCCGTTCACAGCAGCCTGGGATATCACGTCGTGCAGACGCTCGAAGTCGTCGAAGACCGCCCGCTCGATCAGGCCTCGTTGGCCCGCAAGAAAGAGCAGACGTTCCTCAACTGGCTGGATGCGCAGCGCAGCGCGGCGATCATCGAAGAGCATATCAGCAGCGCCGGCGGTTAATCATCGCCTGGGGGGAGAAAAGGCCGGATGGGCACGGGGAGCAACCTCCTCTTTAATATCATTTCGTTCATATTTGCAGCCCTGACGATCATCGTGCTGGTGCTGATCATCGGCATCATGTCAGACGCGATGACGCCACCGTTTTTCGCTCCCGAGCCGACGACGATCCCACCCACTTCGGTGCTCGATCTGGGGATCACGCCTACGCGGCCCTTCATCCCGACCTTTACGCCGTCCAATACGCCGGACTGGACCAGCACGCCGACCGAGACGCCGCAGCCGACCGCGACCGACACCGAAACGCCGACGCCGACCGTCACGAACACGTCTGCGCCGCGGCCCACATTTACGCCCAGCCCGGTCGATGCGTCCGTGGAGGCCCCCGTTGCGGAAGCTCCCATCGCAGAGGCCCCCACCACGAGCTTTACGCCGGAGCCGTCCGGCGCTGAGCCGAGCGCCACGCCGACCGATTCGCCGTACCGTTTCATCCTCCAGCCGGGCACGCCCACCGTGCGCGATAACTTCGCCAATGGGCTGGCCTGCGCCTGGCAGGGCGTCGGCGGGCAGGTGGTGGATCAGAACGGCGACCCGGTGATCGGCGTGCAGATTCGCGTGATGGACGCGTCGGGCAACGCGCAGTACACCATCAGCGGGACCAACAGCGCGTACGGGCCGTCCGGGTGGGAAATCGGGCTGGGCACGCAGCCAGCCAGCGCCACCTATACCGTGCAGTTATGGTCCGCGAACCAGGGCGAGATGTCGCCCAGCGTGGAGATCGTGTTCCCCGGTACGTGCGATCAGAACCTGGGGCTGGTGAACTTCGTGCGGACGCGCTAGCGCCGTCCCGCGTGCGGATCGCCTGGGGCGGTCCTTCCAACAGTCGAACACAAGGGGGCGTATGTGACGATACGCCCCGCGTTGTTTTTAGCAGGAGCCTGGAACGAGAGCATGCGGCAGCGGCGATCAACAGTTCTGCTCGACCTGATCACGGTCGTATTCCTGGCGGGCACGGTCGCGGCGATCGCGTTCGTGGTGCTGGTCCTCAACGATCCGCAGAGTGCGATCAACCCGTTCCCGCCGCCCACCGTGCCGCCGCTGGCGCTGCTGCCCACCTTCACGCCGACCAGTACGCCGACCATCACGCCCAGCGCGAGCGTCACACCGATGCCGAGCGAGACGCCGACCCCCAGTATCACGCCGACGCCGTCCGACACACCGACGCCCACCGCGACGGAAACCGTCTCCGCGACGCCGGTGCTGCCCGGCGCGACGCCGCTCGGATCGCAGCACACGCCGACGCCCGGCCCAACCTCTCCCGCCGACGCGCCGCTGGACGATGGCAGCGGCAACACGGTGAACGGCGAGCCGGTGCGCACGCCGATCCCGCAGCCGACCCGCTCTGAGTTCCCGTTTACCGCGTCGGAAGTGACCTACGAGGCGAACGCCAACAACGACGGCTGTGCGTGGCTCAGCATCGCGGGGACCGTCACCGACCTGCGCGGCGATCCGCTGCCAGGGCTGGCGGTGCAGATCCAGGGGACGAGCTTCAATCAGGTCCAGTTCGCGGGGGGCGCGTCCGATTGGGGACTGGCGGGGTTCGAGTTCCAGGTGGGCACGACGCCGGAATCCGGAGAATACACGCTGCAACTGCTCGGCGCAACGGGCGGCGCGGTCTCCGACGCGATCACGGTGGAAACGGGCGATACGTGCACCACGAACGTCGCCGTCGTCGAGTTCGTGCAGAATCACGCGTACTAAAAAAGCAGTTTTTAGTCGTCAGTTTCCAGTTCTTAGCAACGGTAAAAAACACCTCACCCCCACCAACCGGGGTTTTGTAGGGGCGGGTTTGCAACCCGCCCTGCCTTTATCCCCGCCAGATGAGGCCGCTCACCACGTCATCCAGGTGCACGCTTTTCCGTAGGGGCGATGCTTGCATCGCCCGTTGTGAGGAGATCCGGGTAGGGCGAGTGTTACCCCTACGGTTATCGACCCCAGCGTGTTATGTCGAGCGCGTCCCGTATTTGGAAAAAAACGGGCCGGTTAGAAACCAGCCCCTACAGTCAACGAACGTTTTCTCGGAGGGGCGATTCACGACTCGCCCCGTTTTTGTACCCCTATTCCCACGCTTCCAGGCGCTTCACGATGGCCGCGACGAACCAGTCCGCCGACGCACCGTCCAGCACGCGGTGATCGAACGAGAACGACAGGTACACCATCGGGCGCACGGCGATCGCGTCGTTGTCCAGCACGACCACGCGCTTCTGGATCGCGCCGACGCCCAAAATGCCCGTCTGCGGTTGGCTGATGATCGGCGTGGCGAACAGGCTGCCCGCGACGCCGTGGTTGGTGATGGTAAACGTGCCGTCGCGCACCTCGTCGGGCGTAAGCGCGTTGGCGCGGGCGCGGGCGGCGAGATCGTTCACCTGCCGCGCGATCCCGGCCAGCGACAGCTCGTCGGCGTGTTTGATCACGGGCGCGATCAGGCCCTCGTCCAGCGCGACCGCCATACCGATGTTCACGTCGCGCTGCAGCCGGATGCCGTCGTCGGTCCACTGGCTGTTCACGGCAGGATGCGCGCGCAGCGCCTCGGCGGCAGCCGCCATGAAGTAGGCGGTGAACGTCAGGTTAACCCCGCGCGCAGCAAACTCGGCCTTGTGCGCCTCGCGGTGCGCAACCACGCGGCTCAGATCCGCCTCGAAGACGGTCGTCACGTGAGGCGCGGTGCGCAGCTTGCTCTGCACCATGTGCTCCGCGATGCGGCGGCGCATGGGCGTCAGCGGGACCAGCTCCCCGGGCTGGCCGGGCGCGGGCGGCGCTTTGTGCACGTGATCCGACGGGGCGGGCGCTGCACTCGCCGGAGCGGGAGTCGCCGCCGAACGGTACAGGTCGTCGGTGGGCTTGAACAGATCGCCCGTACCGGGGCGCTCCCAGGGCGGCAGATCCTCGTCCGCCGCAGACACAGGCGCGGCCTCGCGCTGGTCGAGGTAGGCCATGATGTCCTTTTTGGTCACACGCCCGCCCCGCCCCGATCCGCTCACGCGGCGCACGTCCACGTTGTGCTCGGCGGCGATGCGCGCCACGACCGGCGTGACGTGCGGCATCCCCGCGCTGTGATCGATGCGCTCGGCCTGCGCAGGCGCAGTTCGACCCGCTCCGGCGCCCTGACGGACCGGCTCGCTCTCCGGCACACGATCCGCCGCCTGCGTGCCGGGGTTGCTTTCGGCGGCGTGCAGGGCGGCTTCGTATTCATCGTGTCCGTTGGGGGGCGCGTCTGGCACGGCCTCATCCGGCGCGCCAATCACGGCCAGCACGGTGCGCGCGGGCACGGTGCGCCCCTCCCCGATGTAGATCCGCAGCAGTGTGCCGCTCGCGGGGGCGGTAACTTCGGACGTCACCTTGTCGCTCTCGACTTCCAGGATCGGCTCGTAGATCTCGACCGGATCGCCTTCATGCTTGAACCACGTCCCGACCGTGCCTTCGACCACACTCTCGCCCATCTGGGGCATGATGACTTCGGTTGCCATGTCGTCCCCTCCCCCTAATACTCGGCCAGCTCGCGAATAGCGGCGGCGATCTTGTCGGGATTGGGCATGAAGAAGTCCTGCATGGTGTGCGCGAAGGGCACGCCGGGCACGTCCGGCGCGGCCAGCCGCCGGATCGGGGCGTCCATGTATTCGAACGCCTCGTCGGCCAGCAGCGCCGCGATCTCCGCGCCGTAGCCCAGGAAGCGGTTGTCCTCATACACGATCAGCGCCTTGCCCGTCTTCTTGAACGACTCGATCACCGTGGCCGTGTCCAGCGGGGCCAGCGTGCGCAGATCGACCACTTCCGTCTCGATGCCGTCCTGCCGGGCAACCATCTCCGCCGCCTGCAGCACGTAGTAATGCATCATGCCGTAGGCGTACACGGTCAGATCGCCGCCCTCGCGGGTGACCTTCGCCTCGCCGAGCGGCACGATATAGTCGTCGTTCGGCACGACGTCTTTGATCAGCCGGTAGCCCTTCTTCGGCTCGAAGAACAGCACCGGGTTGGGATCGCGGATGGCGGCCTTGAGCAGTCCCTTCGCGTCGTAGGCGCTGCTGGGGATCACCACCTTGAGGCCGGGTGCGTGCGCGAAGTACGCCTCGACGCTCTGCGAGTGGTACAGCCCGCCGCCGATGCCGCCGCCATACGGCGCGCGGATGACCAGCGGCGCGGCCCATTCCCCGCCGGAGCGGTAGTGCACCAGCGCGGCCTCGTTGACGATCTGGTTGAAGGCGGGGAAGATGTAATCCGCGAATTGGATCTCGCAGATCGGGCGCATCCCGCCCAGCGCCGCGCCAACACCCACCGCGACGATGCTCAGCTCCGCCAGCGGCGAATCGATCACGCGGTCCGGGCCGTACTTCTCGAACAGGCCGAGCGTCGCGCGGAAGACGCCGCCGCGCTGGCCTACGTCCTCGCCGGTAATGAATACGCGCTCGTCGCGGGCCATTTCTTCGTCCATGGCCTGCCGCACGCCTTCGATCAACGTCATTTCAGGCATCCGTTGGTTCGCTCCTGAACAGATCCAACCGGTAATAAGGAATTTTCGGGGTGGTCATTGTCGCGTAGGGGCGTATTGCGATACGCCCCTACCAAAAACGCACGGCCACCTACTGCTCGAAATCGGGCGGGGCGAAGATCGGGAACAGCGCATCCTCCCCGCGCGGATAGGGCGCGGCCTCGGCGCGCGCCTGGGCGTCATCGATCTCCGCGCGGACTTCCTGCTCGATGGCGTCGATCTGCTCGTCGTCGAGCAGGCCGCGCTCCAGCAGGTACGCCTGGAAGCGCTTGATTGGGTCGCGCTGTTTCCACTCCTCGACCTCCTCGCGGCTGCGATAGGTGCGGTCGTCGTCATCGGAGGAATGCGGCACGGGCCGGTACGTCTTGGCTTCGAGCAGGGTCGCACCGCCGCCGCGCCGGGCGCGGTCGAGCGCTTCGGACATGGTCCGGTAGGACGCCACCACGTCGTTGCCATCGCAGATCGCGCCTGCGATGCCGAACATCGGCGCGCGGTCGGCCACGTTGGGCACGGCCATTTGCAGGTGAACGGGGACGGAAATCGCGTAAATATTATTCTGCACGATGCACACCACAGGCAGTTGGTGCACGCCCGCCCAGTTGAGGCCCTCGAAGAAGTCGCCCTCGCTGGTCGAGCCTTCGCCCAGGCACACGACCGTCACACGGTCCTCGCCCTTGAGCTTGCTGGCCAGGGCCAGCCCCGCCGCCTGGGGGACCTGCGTCGCCACCGGGCTGGACGCGGTCACGATGCCCAGCCGCCGGGCGCTCCAGTTGCTCGGCATCTGGCGCGCGCCGCTGGTCGTCTCGCCCTGCTTGCCATAGACAGCCAGAAAAAACTCGTAGGGCGTGTAGCCCAGCGCGATGTTGAACGCCAGATCGCGGTAGTACAGGTGTGCATAGTCGTAGCCGCGCCGCATAGCCAGCGCCGCGCCTACCTGGATCGCTTCATGGCCGATGCCCGAAATGTGGAAGGCGATCTTGCCCTGGCGGTGCAGCACCCACGTGCGTTCGTCAGTGCGCCGCGCCAGGACCATCAACCGGTACATTTCGTGCAGCAGCCCGGCATCCAGGTCCAGCCCTGCATCGTCAATCTGATGCGAGCGTGTAAGATTTTGTGCCATTCGTTTCTCCTGAATACTCCTTTGCACAGAGGGGGAACACAAGCGTGCAGCGGCACAGGATGAGGGCAGCCTCTACAGGTTGTCGTCCAAAAGTCTAAGTACAATCCCATGCCACCCCCTATCCATATTATAGTCATTTTGTTCATGCAAAATGCCAAAACTCCCCCACATGCCACCTGTTCTCTCGCTTTCCTTGCTGCTTTCTTTCCGGAAAGAAAGCAGCGGGGCATCTGGACGGAATGCGCGCGGCCCCGTACAATTGCAGCGGGCCTTCGATCCGTGGAAGTGGGTACTCCCTATGGCAGACCCTGCTGCGCTCTCCCCGTCCGAGCGTGAAGCCGCCTACCGGCTGAATTACCGCCTGTTCATGTGGGACTTCATCGTGTTCACCGTGGGCATGGGCCTGTTGGGGCCGTCCACGGTCATTCCCGATTTCGTGCGCGGTCTGACGGATTCGGAGATCATCATCGGCCTGTCCGGGCAGTTGTTCGACATCTGCTGGCTGCTGCCGCAGCTTCTCGTCGCGCGGCGGCTGCTGACGGTGGCGCACAAAAAGTGGTGGTTCGTCATCCCCAACATTCCGGTGCGGTTGCTGGTGCTGGCGCTGTCCGGCGTGATCGTGCTGGTCGGCGGGGAGCATAAGACCACCATCCTGGCGGCATTCCTGATCTTTTACGCGCTGGCGGGCCTGGGTGATGGGCTGGTCGGCGTGCCGTGGCTGGATCTGATGGGGACCAGCATCGACGACAAACGCCGCGCGCGCCTGTTTGGGCTGGGCACGGCGGTGGTGGGCGTGGGCATGATCGGGCTGAACCCGGTCGTGCGGCTGATCCTGGGCGACCAGGGGCCGGACTTCCCCAATAATTACGCGCTGCTGTTCGCCATCGCCGGGACGCTGTTCGTGCTGACTGTCCCGCCGACGGCGTTCATCAAGGAGCTGCCGGGCGCGACGCCCCACGACGTCCAGCCCGCCATGCGCGACTACCTGCCAGAGCTGGCGCGCGTGCTGCGTGCGGACGCGCCGTTCCGCGCGGCGATCCTGGCGCGGCTGCTGGTCGGCCTGTGGACGATGGCCTCGCCATTTTACATCGGCTTCGCCACGGAGCAGCTTGGCATGTCGAGCAGTGTGGCCGTCAGCAACCTGCTGCTGATGCAAACGCTCGGCAACGTGGGCGGATCGCTGCTGCTGTCGTGGCTGGGCGAGCGTCACCTGCTGCTGTTCATCCGGCTGCTGCTGGGCATGGCCGTTTTGCAGCCCCTTCTGGCGCTGCTCGCCAGCGTGACCGGCCCCGTGCCGCTGTATGTCGCCTTCATCGCGTCGGGCTGCATCGGCGGGAGCCTGATGCTCAGCTTCATGAACTGGGTGGTGATCTACGCCGGGCACGAGCGCCGCCCGATCTATTCCGGCCTGCTAAACTCGCTGGCGGCGGTGTCGCTGCTGATCGCGCCGCTGCTGGGCGGTCTGATCGTCGAAGGATTGGGGTACGAGGCGGTGTTCGCGGGCGCGCTGATGTTCGTGATCGTCGCGCTGGCGGTGTGCCTGCGCTGGATGGTCTCGCCGCATCGCGAAAACGCAGTCATCAGTGGATAGTTTTTAGTCGTTAGTCAAGAATCAGAACAAGTCCACTTCCGCTCCCTTCAATGGGCGTTGGAGAGGGGCCGGGGGTGAGGTTGGCCCGCTGAGCGCAGCGGCCCTGATCCCCGGCACGTCCACTCTACGCTTGAACTAACGACTACGAACTAACGACTAACAACTGCTTTTCCCTTTACCGCACCTTACCGGGCATCAGCATCATGGCCGCGAAGCCCGCGTAAACGTGCGCGGCAGCCTTCAGATCGTCCAGGCGCACGACTTCGCGCGGCGTATGCGCCAGGTTCGGATCGCCGGGACCGAAGCCCACGGTCGGGATGCCCGCCTCGCCCATCGTATACGCGCCGTCGGTCGAAAACGGCCAGTGCGTGATCTCCGGCGCGGCCCCGCGCACAGTCTGGATCGTGTGGCTAAGCGCCGTCACCAGCGGATGCGCGCGATCCAGCACCCAGGCCGGGTGCGCTTCGCGGGCGGTGCGGACCATCCCCGTATAGGACGCTTCCTCGTACGTGGTGATCTCGACCGTCGCGGGCAGGTTCTCGCGCGCGATCATACTTTCGAGCTGGGCGCGCGCCCCGTTGACCGTCTCCCCAAGCGTCAGGCGGCGGTCCACGTAGAGCTTGCACAGGTCGGGGATCGCGTTCAGGCTCGCGCCCCGGCTTTCTATCCCGGTCACGGCGATGGTTCCCGGCCCCAGGAACGGATCCTTCAGCAGCGTATCGGCCAGCAGCTCGACGTTGAACACCAACCGCGACGCGGCGTAAATCGCGTTCTGGCCGAGCGCGGGCTGGCTGGCGTGGCACGACTTGCCGCGCACCGACACCTTGAACATCACGCGCCCGCGCTGCCCCCGGCTGATCTGCATGTTGCTCGGCTCCCCGATCAGCACGTAGTCGGGCCGGATGCCGTCTTCCTCGACGACCGTGCGGATGGCGAGGCCCTCGCACGGCTCCTCCTGCACGACGAACGCCAGCACCAGCGTGCCGTCGATCTCGTCCTGGTAGGGCAAAAGCTGCCGCGCGCCGTAAACCATCGTGGAGATGGCGCTTTTCATATCGACCGCGCCCAGGCCGTACAGCGCGCCGTTTTCGATCACGCCGTCAAAGGGCGGGTGCGGCCACGCCTCGGTTGCCGGTTCGACCGTATCCATGTGCGCGTCGTAGAGCAAGGTCGGGCCGTTCCCGTTGCCCAGCGTGGCGATGACGCAGCCCATCGGGCTGACGTGCACGTGCGGAAAACCGAGCGTGGTCAGGTGTTCCGCCACCAGCGCGGCGACGTCACCCTCGTGCGTCGAAGTGCTCGGCGTCTGGATGAGCTTCTGGGTGAATGTGTACAGGTCTTGAGCCGTCGCCCATTCCGGCTCCAATTGGTGCAGAAACGTAAAATGGCCAGCCACTTAGGACGCTCCGTGCGCTAACAAAACGTGGGGAATGGTCCGCATGATGATTTGCAGATCCAGCCCCAGGGACCAGTTCTCGATGTAGTAAATATCCATGAGGCACATTTCCTCGAAGGGCACTTCGTCACGCCCGCTGACCTGCCACAGCCCGGTCAGGCCGGGCATGACGTGCAGGCGCTGGCGATGCCACGGCTCGTACAGTTCCACTTCCGCCGGAATCGCCGGGCGCGGCCCGACCCAGCTCATATCGCCCTTGAGGATGTTGAACAACTGCGGCACCTCGTCGATGCTGAAGCGGCGAATCCAGTGACCAACGCGCGTGATGCGCGGATCGTTAGGCGCCTTGGGACGGCGGAGATCGCTGCCGGTCTGCGTCATCAACTTGTAGTGCATCTTCTCCGCGCCGACGACCATCGAGCGGAACTTGTACACGGTGAAGATCCGCCCGTTGAGTCCCACGCGCTTCTGCGCGAAGAAGATCGGCCCCGGCGAGTCGAGCTTGATCGCCAGCGCGACCACGCCCAACACTGGCAGCGTCACAGGCAGTGTGAGCAGCACCAGCGCCAGGTCCAGCGCGCGCTTGGCAAGACGGCTGCTGGGGTGCAGGTCGCTGCCGCCATCCACGCTCAGCAGCGGCACGCCGCCAAGCATTTCGACCTGAACCTGATTCAGACTCAGCTCGAACATATCCGGCACGGTGCGCACGCGTACGTGCTTATGCTCGCACTCGCGGATGATGCCCACGATTTTACGCTGGACGTGCCACGGCAGGGTGATGATCACCGTATCGACCTGCTGCCGGTCGATGATGCGCGCCAGATTGTCGAGCGTGCCCAGCGCGGGCACACGCCCGATGCTGGTCGAGCCGCGATCGGGGTCGTCGTCCACGAAACCGACCACCTGATAGCCGAGGTCGGGCCGGGCGACGATCGTTTGCAGCACGGAGCGGCCTACCGCCCCCGCGCCGACGATCAGCACGCGCTCGATCCCCACGCCGCGCGCCCGCATCCGCGCCTGGATCTCGCGCAGCGCCAGCCGCCACGCGCCCATGATAATCACGACCAGGATCGCGGTTTGCACGATCAACAGGCGGGAGAACACGAGCGGCTGAAGCAGGAAGCTTAACGCCATGATGAACACGGCGGTATTGGTCGCGCTGTTGGTGATGTCGAAGACTTCTTCCCACCACGTCCGCCCGCGCTGCTCGCGGTAGAGGCCTTCGCTCTGGTTAAAGAGGATCATCAGGATGGCGAAGATGATGGTATAGGGGATGTACGGCGTAAACGGCGCGGCGTTCGCCTCATCGACGGGCTGGATGAACTGAATCTCGTAGCGCATGTAGTAGGACACGAAAAACGCCACGAACGTCCACACTGCGTCGAGCGCGGGCATAAACCATCGTGGCCAATTGTACGCATTCCGTTCCATGCCGTTCCCTATCTCAAAGATGATTCAGCGCGCAGCGGTAGCTGGCGACCGTCTGCGCTGCCGTATTCGACCATGTAAACCCTGCCGCACGCGCCTGGGCCTGTGCTCCGGCCTCCGCGCGCCAGCCCGGATCGTGAATCACGCGCGCCAGCGCCTCGGTCCACGCCTCCGTGCCGTCCGGCGGCAGCAGAAAGCCCGTATCCCCCGCCGCTTCGGGCAGTGAAGACGAGTCCGAGACGAGCACGGGCGTTCCGCACGCCATCGCCTCGATCACCGGCAGCCCAAAGCCCTCGAACACCGACGGGTACACCAGCGCGTCGGCGGCATTGTACCACAGCGGCAGGTCCGCTTCATCGAGATAGCCGGGCAAATGCACCGTCGCGCCCAGATCGTGCTGCTCGATGGTGCGGAAAATCTCGTCGTACATCCAGCCCTTGCCGCCGCCCAACACCAGATGCACCGCCGCGCGGTCGGCGGGCGGGAGCTGCGCATAGGCCCGCAGCAGCACCGGCAGATTTTTGCGCGGTTCCAGCGTGCCCACGAACAACAGGAAACGCTCCGGCAGGCCCGCGCGCTGGCGGAAGGCCGCGACGTCACCGGCGGGCAGCGGATGGAAACGATCCGTGACGCCGGGCAGCGCGACATCAATTTTATCGCGTGCGATGCCAAACTGGGCGGCGACATCCCGCGCGGTGCTGTCCGAAATGGCGATGATGCGCCGCGCGCGCTGGCAGCTCAGCCGCGTGAACAGGCGCAGGTAGAGGCGGCGCGAAACGGGCAGCACGTCGGGGTAGTGGATGAAACTGAGATCGTAGACGGTGACGACCTGGGGCGTGGGGCCAAGCAGCGGCCCGGCGAAGGCCAGCGCGTGCAGCAGATCGATCCCCGCCCGCCGCGCCGCGACCGGCTGCACGATCTGTTCCCAGGCGATACGCTTCAGCGGCGACACGGTATGCCACCGGCTGCGCCGCGCGACCAGCCCGGCCCGTACCGGCGGGGCGGCCTGTGCTCCGGTAAACACGGAATACAGAAACGCGGGATCGGCATCCGGCAGCGCGGCGATCAGGTGGTGGATGTACCCGCTGATGCCCGCACTGCGATAGCCCGCATCGTGCGCGAGTAAATGTGCACTCAAGCCAACGTGGAACCGCATCGATTGCATGGTGTGCGATTATACCGCTCTCCTGCCGCCGGGTGGAGGGTCAAGCAAGAAGTGACCCGCCCCGCTCCCCGCAGCATCAAGCGATCGTGGGGTGATCATCAGGCCAGCGCCCTCCGCTCTGATTGTATGCCGGGCGCGCATCATGCAATAATTACAATAATAGAAGGTCTGCTTACAATCCCGACACCTCGTCGCGGCACTGCAGCATGGATCATGCTTTGTAATGTAACCGAATGGAAGGAGTTGCCAACATGAAACGCACCATCCTGACGCTGCTGGTCGCGCTGGCGATAACCGGCGGCGGCCTGTTCAGCGCCGCGCCCCGCCACGCCGCCGCCCAAAGCGGCACGGTCTGGCAGGCGCAGTTCTTCAACAACAACACGCTGTCCGGCGGTCCGGCCTACACCATGCAAACGCAGGATATCCAGTTCAACTGGGGGACCGGCTCGCCCGATCCGTCGATCCAGCCGGATTCGTTCAGCGCGCGCTTCACCACGGACGTCTACGTGGATGGAGGCACGTACGAGTTCGTCATCCGCGCCGATGACGCCGTGCGGCTGTTCATCGACCGCGCCCCTACCCCCACTATCGACACCTTCGGGCAGGCGCAGTCGGGGCGCACCCTGCGCGCATCGGTGACGCTGGCGGCGGGCGTGCACAACCTGCGCATCGATTACCAGGAGCTGACCCAGGATGCGTACATCTTCGTCAACTGGGCCCCGCTGTCCAATTCGCCCACCGATTTCGGCACCGGCTACGAGATGGGCGTCTGGACCGTGCAGTACTTCGGCAACCAATCGCTGGCCGGGGATCCGGTCGCCGTGCGGGCCGAAAACAGCCCGTCGCACAACTGGGGCGCGGGCGCGCCGGTGGCGGGCGTGCCCGCCGATTTCTGGTCCGCGCGCTGGATGGGCACGTTCACGCTCAACGGCACGTATGGCGTGACGATCCGCGCCGATGACGGCGTGCGGTTCTTCGTGGACGGCAACACGGTGCTCGACCAGTGGCACGGCGCGACCAACGACACCTACACCGCCCAGTTCACGGTCGGCGCGGGCCAGCATACGCTCGGCATCGAGTACTACGAGGCGACGGCATTCCTCAACGTCGATTTCACCTCGGTGAACGGCAGCGTGCTGCCCGGCCAGCCCGCGCCGGTCCAACCGACCCCGACGCCCGTGCCCAACGTGCCAACCGCCGTCCCCGGCGGCCCCACCGCGACCGTGCTGGCGTGGCGGCTGAACGTGCGCGACGCGCCGAGCGCGTCCGGCACCAACGTGATCGCCAAGATCAATCGCGGCGAGACGTACTCGATCCTGGGACGCAACCAGGCGGGCGACTGGCTGCTGCTGAACGTCAACGGCCTGAACGGGTGGGTGAGCATCCGCTACGTGGGCCTGAACAACGAGCAGGCGCTGCCGGTCGTCGGCGCGCAGCCGACGGCCACACCCGCCCCGGTCCAGCCGCAGCCCACCGGCTATACGCTGACCTCGCGCGCCAATCTGAACGTGCGCAGCGGCCCCAACACGCAGTACGACGTCGTGGGCGCACTGGGCTACGGCGAGGAAGCGCCCATCGTGGGCCGCAACGCCGACAACACGTGGTGGCAGATCCTGGACAACGGTCAGGTCGGGTGGGTGATCGATTTTTACGTGGTGGTCGAAGACGGCGTGGACATCAACCGCATCCCGGTGACGGGGTAAAAAGAGCATGACGTCACGCGGTAGGGGCAATTCATGAATTGCCCCTACGGGCATGGAGACTGTTATGCACTTTTTGAGCAAAAGAACTGATTTCTCGCTTGTCCACTGACTTCATGATCCGTAGGGGCGGGGCTTGCTCCGCCCGTTTTTCACCGGGATCCCCGCCAAACATGGTTTGGTGAGGTGGCAATTGCCCCTACGGGCTGTCAAATCCCAAAACCAGGGCGGGTTAGAAACCCGCTCCTACACCCCCGTCGAGATGGCTTGTCTCCCCTCTCCAACTTGATTGGAGAGGGGCCGGGGGTGAGGTCGCGGTGGGGACCAAACTCGCGTGTAAATGTGCGTGAATCTACCCGGCTCTGCGCTCAGCGGACAGGGCTTGCTCCGCCCGTTTTTCTATCGGGCCCTACTGATGTCACACGGAAACACGCGATCTGCGGACATAAAAAACCGCCCCGACGCATAATCGTCGGGGCGGCGTAGTAAGCCATTAACGCGCTGGTGGCGCGATGTTGGTCGGCGGCGCACCCGGCGGGCTGGCCGGTGGACGGCGCGACGCCTTACGGCGGCGGCTCGTCATGCTCAGCACCACCGCCCCCACCGCGATCATGAACAGCATCACCACCATCGACGCGATGCCGGACACCACCAGACGGCTCGACGGCGCGAGCGGCTCGTCGGGATCGGAGGCGGCAACTTTGGCCGCGACCTCGCTGCGCAGGTCTTCCGGCGACACCGGGACCGCGCCAAACGGGTTGATGCCGAGCCGCTGACCCGCCGCCAGCTCGAACGTGCCCTCGGTCGAGGTCGTGGGGCGATAGGTGGGGCTGTCGGTGAAGGTCAGGGTATAAACGCCGGGCAGCAGGTTATCGAAGCAGTACTGATCTTCCCCGGCGGCGGTGATGTGCGTGGCGATGATCGCGCCGCCGGTCGCCAGATTGACGTTCACGCCCGCCAGTGGCGTCTCGCCCTCGTCCGCGATGCCGTTGCCGTTCGTATCGGCGTAAGTGGAAATGCAGATCGCGCCGGGATCACCCTGCGCGCGGGCAGCGGGCAACCGCCCCATCCCGCCCAGGAGGAGCACCGCGCTCAATAACACAATCATAAGCCGACTCAGGGATCGGTTCACGACTTGCGCATCCTCACGTGATTCTCGCGCGATAAGCGCCCCGCGATACCGTTCGTGAGTATACCCTGGCGAGAGGGGCTGTCAACTGCGCTTCCCCGCCGGACAGGCAACGCCCGCCTGCGCGCGGCGCTCGAAACCCGGTTTTTTTGCGCGGCGCGGCGGCTACCGTTTTCGCTCATTCTGCATTATGCTTGTCGCGGGCTAGGAAAGTGAGGCACGACATGCCAACCGAAGCGGGCGACTCAAATCCCTGGGTCCAGCAGATCACGGACGTCATCGCGGAATCCGAAAAGGTCCGCGAAGGGCTGCACGACGACGAAGCGATGCCGCTCATCGATTGGGGCACGGCGCAGGCCAAAACGCTCGGCGCGCGGCTGGCCGCGCCGGATACACCGCCCCCTTCCGCCGAACAGGCCGCCGAAACCGGCTATGCGCTGGCGAGGCTGATGACGCGCATCAACTGGGTGGTGACCTACCGGGCCAAAAAGGACGCCGACTGGCTGACCCGCACGTTTCACAAGATCAACGACCTCAGCCGCGAGCTGCACGGCCCCTACGCGCCCACGTTCTCCGATGACGAGATCGCGGCGTGGATCGCGGCGCAGCCGTCGCAGAGCAACGGCGAGCTGCTTCAGGGCCTCATGACGCGCCTGACGCCGGGCGGGGCCACGCCTTCCGGCAGCACGGATGTACCGGGCCAGCCCGAAATGTCCGCTGCACCCGACGCGCCCGCCGCACCCGATACACCAGACCCATCCGGAACACCTGACACATCTGACAGTCCAGACGCGCCCGGCAGCACGCCGAGCGCCCCGCCCCCGGCCCCGGGATTCCTCCCCGGGCGAGGAGATACGCATGAGCAAGAGTCGATCGACTAACACCAAAAAACGGACGAGCAACGGCCAGCGCGTCACGATTGGCGGCGTGTCCGGCATCGTGATCGTGGTGATCGTGATCGTGGCGCAGTACGTGCTGGGCATCGACGTCCTCAACACGGACGACACCACCGCGCCGACCTCCGCCCCCGTCAACATCGGCGGCAGCACCACGACCACCCTGACGGCCATCCCCGGCGGCTATGACGGCGGCTGGTTCCAGTTGTACTTCACGCAGCCGATCAACACCGAGGACGAGAGCCGCTTCACGGGTGCGCCTATCGAAAATGCGATCATCGCCGCCATCGACGGCGCGCAAAAAACGGTGGACATGGCGGCGTTTGAGTTCAACTCACAGCCCATCACCGACGCGCTGATCCGCGCCGACGATCGCGGGGTGCAGGTGCGCGTGGTCACCGACGGCGAATACGGCCTGGAAGATCCTGAAACGACGCTCGACCAGCTCGAAGACGCGGGCATCACCGTCAATTCGGACGGCAACCGCAACGCGTACATGCACGACAAGTTTTTCGTGATCGACGGGCTGTACGTGTGGACCGGCTCGACCAACATCACGCACAACGGCATGTACAACAATAACAACAACGCGATCCTGATCCGCTCCACGCAGCTCGCGCAGAATTATACGGATGAGTTCAACGAGCTGTTCGCGGGCCAGTTCGGGGCCAGCTCGCCCGGCGAGATCCCGAACCCGGACATCGTCGTCAACGGCACGCAGATCGAGACGTTCTTTGAGGCCGAAGGCAACGCGTCCAACGGGCACGACCTGCCCACGCGGCTGGCGGAACTGCTCGATGAAGCGCATACGGTACGGTTCATGGCGTTCGTGCTGACGCGCACCGATCTGATGGACCCCATGATCGAGCGCGCGGCCTCCGGCGACCTGGACGTGATGGGCATCGTCGAGCGCAGCCAGCGCAGCTACACCAAGTCGATGATGTGCGCCGGGCTTCAGGTCCGGCAGGACGGCAACCCGGACGTGTTCCACCACAAGGTGTTCATCATCGATGACGACATCGTGGTGATGGGATCGTTCAACTTCTCCAAGAGCGCCGCCGATAACAACGACGAAAACGTGCTGATCATTCACAACGCCGCCATCGCCAGCGCCTATTTGCAGGAATTTCAGACGCGGTGGAATGAAGCAACCGTCGTCTCTGCATCCGATTTGAACTGCTCGTAAAGCGGAACGGCACGCGGGACCGTTCCGGCAGGCTGTACCACACGCTCAATGAGGGGGATCGCACCGGGAGCGATCCGTTTCGTGGCGGGAAACCGTCGCCGCGGGAGGGGGAATGGGGGAACAAGCGTCAGCGATTAACGTGCTCGAAAGCTTGCAACTGCTGCGGAACGACAGTCCGGTAGAGCGCAAGCGCGGGATCATGAACCTGAGCGGCATGATCGACGATCCGCGCGTGCTGCGCGTCTTTGAGCACCTGTACGAAAACGATCCTGATTCCGGCGTGCGGCAGATGGCGTGGCGCGCGATCAACCGGCAGGGGCCGTCGATCCCCGCGCCGGGGCCGGTCGCGCCGTCCG
>NZ_DAISHJ010000081.1:0-10703 GCF_036822615.1 Aggregatilinea sp.
CGCCATCTCCACTATAACACGGTTCTGTGCGCTGGTCGTGAGATGGCTTCTGTACACTGCTTATGCGACTCTACCGTAATTCCAATTCAACTCATACGATCCTCGCACCGGAAAGGCTTTCGCGCCGTAGGCCATTCGATTACAATGGACGGTAGATTGACGTTCTCCAGGTACGCAGGAGTCCGTGTGCACTTGACGACCGGATACGCGGCGCCGATAGGACGAACCGCACCCGAGCAGTCGGAGATGGTGCTGCTCGTCGTGACGAATGACCGGCGCACCCTCAAAACCGTGAAGCAGACGCTTGACGCAGAGGGATACAGCATGGTTGCCGTACGCAGCGCCGAACAGGCGTTAGTGGCTGTGGCGGACTGCCTACCTGCTGCTCTGATCGTTGATGCACGGCTGCCGGACATGGACGGGCGACAGTTGTGTCAGGCCGTCAAGTCCGACGAGACGGTCGGGTTTTTGCCCGTCATCCTGATCGGGGCCGACGATTGGGACGATGAATCCGAGCTGGGCGAAGATGTGGCGCTCTCCGCGCCGGTCGATGCGGACGCGCTGGCGCGCTGGCTGCGCCGCCTGCTGCGCATCAAACATCAGGCCGATCGCACCGCGCAGGCGGCGGCAGAGTTCGCCAACGAGCGGCGGCACGTCGAGGCCGTCAAGCAGCAGATCATCAGCAACGTCAACCACGAGCTTGGCACGCCCCTCCTGCTCATGAAGCTCGCCCTCAGCACCCTCGGCGCTGATATCGAAGCGAACGGCACGGACGAACAGCTCCGGTTCATGCGCATGGCAAACACTGCGCTGGGCCAGCTCGAAGGCGTGACCGATAACATCCGCCAGCTTGCGGTGATCGATCGCGGCGAATTAGAGCCGATGATCGTCACCGAGGCGATCGACATCGCCCTGCGCTACATCGAGCGCAGCGCGCGCTGGCACAGCCACGCCCCTCGCATTTACAAACAGGTCGAGCGCGATCTGCCCCCGGTGATGGGGGCCAAGCTCGCCACGGCACGCCTGCTGCAGCTTCTGCTGGACAACGCCCTGAAGTTCAGCGCCGACGACGCCCCGATCTACGTGCATGCGCGCCTGCTGGAAGGCGGCTGGGCGTGGGTCGCGGTGGAAGATCAGGGGATCGGCATTCCGAAGGAACAGCAAAGCGCCATCTTCGATACGTTTTACCAGCTTTCCGGCGAGGCCAACCGCCGCTATCCCGGCACCGGGACCGGACTGGCGCTGGCGCTGGTGCTGGCCCAGGGTATGGGCACCACCATCGAGGTGGACAGCGCGCCGGATCGAGGCAGCGTCTTTTCGTTCCTGCTGCCCACGGTGGACCTGGACACCCTGTAGTACACCCCATTTGTTTAACCCTTTCCCAATCCCGCTACGATCATTATAATAGGAGCACCCGAAGGGGGAGTGGCGGAACTGGCAGACGCGCATGACTTAGGATCATGTGGAGCGATCCGTATGGGTTCGAGTCCCATCTTCCCCAAAGCGCGGGGCGCACTGCTGCGCCCCTTTTTTCGCGTATAAGACCTCCGTTAGAAGTCTGGCAAGCAATAGCTTGCCCCTAAACTCGAGTGCTATAATCGCTACGAGTAACACAGCGAAGGACAGGACCTTGAACATCCAAACAGAACACCTCGATAACCACACAGCTCGTTTGACGGTTGCAGTCGATCCCGCTCGCGTTGAAACTGCGCTGCGCGATGCGGCTCGCCGTCTGGCAAAGAAGGGGCGCATCCCCGGCTTTCGCCCCGGCAAGGCGCCGCTGAACGTCGTGCTCAACCTGTACGGTCGTGAGTACGTGCTCGGCGAAGCGATTGACGCGCTCGGCAACGAAATCTACCGTGAAGCGCTGGACGAAGCGGAGATCGCTCCGTATGCGCCCGGCAGCCTCGAAGATTTCAAGGAAGAAGACGGGCTGACGCTCACGTTCATCGTGCCCAAGCAGCCGACGGTCGATCTCGGCGGCTACCGCGACAGCGTGCGCGTCGAGTTCCAGGTTCCCGAGGTGACGGACGAGGATGTCGAAAAGGCGATGGAAGGGCTGCGCGAAGGCAAGGCCGTTCTGGAAGATGTCGATCGCCCGGCAGAAATGTCTGACCTCGTGACGCTGGGTCATATCGCCGCCTTCCGCGTCGAAACCGGCGAGGAAGAATCGGACGAGGCCGAGGCCGAAGAGGAAGAAACCGAAGCGGAAGCCGCAGACGAAGCCGAAGCCAGTGAAGACGTTGAAGACGAAGACGCCGACGACGAAGACTTCGATCACGACCACGAGGAAGAGGGCGAGATGATCATGCACGAGCATGATTATCAGGCCATCGTGCGCGACGACGCGAACGATCTGTTCCCCGGCTTCTCTCAGCATCTCGTGGGCGCGACGGCTGGCGACGAGCTGGAATTCACGCTCGTCATGCCCGAAGACTACGAAGACGAAGAGCTTGCGGGCCAGCCGCTGCGCATCGAAGCGCACGTGGCGAAGGTTCAGTCGCGTGCGGTAGCCGAGTGGTCGGACGCGTTGGCTGAGGAGATCAGCGACGGCGAAATCAAGACCATCGACGACCTGCGCGTGGACGTCCGCCGCCGTCTGGAAGAGGCGACGGCGCAGCAGGCGGAAAACGAGTTGATCGACGCGGCCCTGGACCAGTTGGTCGAAGGCGCGACGATCAAGTATCCCGCCGAGCTGGTTGACGAATACGTGGACGACATGATCAACGAATTCGACATGTCGCTGCGTCGTGGCGGCCTGAACCTGGAAGACTTCCTGCGCATCACCGGCCAGTCCCGCGATGCCGTGGCCGAGCAGTATAAGGACCCGGCGGAGCGCCGCGCGCAGCGTGCGCTGGCGTTGGGCGAGCTGGTTCGCCAGGAACAAATCGCCCTGACGGGCGAAGAACTGGATGCCGAGATCGATCGCATGAGCCAGCAGCTTGGCGGCGAGCAGTCCGAGCAGCTTCGCGCGTTACTCAACACCGATATGAACCGCTCAGATATTTCCAACCGTTTGGTATCCGAACGCGCGATGGCGCGTCTGGCCGCGATCGCCAAGGGCGAGAATCCGCCCGTCGGCATGCCCCAGGCCGAAGCCACCAGCGAACTGGCTGCCGAATCCGTAGCCGAAGAGAATGCAGCGGCGGAAGCCCCCTCAAAGCCGGTCGCGGTCGAAGAAGCGGCCCCGGCAGAGGATGCAGAACAACCGGCGGAGGACACAGAGTCGTCTGAGTAGGAAGTTCCGAGCACACAAGGAGCCAACGCATGGACTTTTATAATGGCTTGATCCCGATGGTCATTGAAACCAGCGGGCGGGGCGAGCGGGCGTACGATATCTACTCTCTGCTGCTCAAAGAACGCATCGTCTTCCTGGGGACTCCGGTCAACGATCAGGTGGCGAACCTGCTCGTCGCGCAGTTGCTCTATCTGGATCGTGAGGACCCTGACAAGCCGATCCAGATGTACATCAACTCGCCCGGTGGCGTGATCTATGCGGGCTTGGCGATCTATGACGCCATGCGACAGATCAAAGCCCCGGTCATGACCGTCGCCGTCGGGCTGACCGCCAGCTTCGGGACCGTGTTGTTGGCCGCTGGCACGCGGGGCCGCCGTTATGCGCTGCCCAACGCAACCATCCACATGCACCAGCCGTGGTCGTCGGGCGGCGGTGGTCAGGCGACGGACATCGAGATCCAGGCGCGCGAAATTCTGCGCCAGCGCGATCTGCTGAACCGCATCCTGGCCGAGCGTACCGGGCAGCCGCTGGCGAAGATCGAAGAAGATACCGATCGTGACCTGTACATGAACGCCCAGACGGCGGTCGAGTACGGCCTGATCGACGGTATCTTTGAACAGACCACCAAGAAGGAAGAGCCTGCGGCTCCGAAGCAAGAGGCCAAGTCGAAGTGAGTCAGGTAATGGGACCACAGCGCTGTTCGTTCTGCCGGCGGCCTGCCGATGAAGTAGGGCGGTTGATCTCCGGCCCGGACGGTGTGTTTATCTGTGACGACTGCGTTCATCTGTGCCAGGAGATCCTCGACGACGAGGCCCCCCAGGTCACCGAGAGCGACTTCAAGATCGAGCGCGTGCCTTCCCCGCGCGAGATCCAGGAAGAACTCGACCGCTACGTGGTCGGGCAGTCGTATGCCAAGCGCGTGCTGTCGGTGGCGGTCTACAACCACTACAAGCGCGTGAACGCGGGCGGCTCTATCGATGAGGTGGAGCTGGAAAAGAGTAATGTCCTGCTGATCGGCCCGACCGGCAGCGGTAAGACGCTGCTGGCGCAAACGCTGGCACGTATGCTCGATGTGCCGTTCTGCATCGCGGACGCCACGTCGCTGACCGAGGCTGGCTATGTCGGTGAGGATGTCGAAAACATCCTGCTGCGCCTGATCCAGGCCGCGGACTTCGACATCAAGCGCGCCGAGAAGGGCATCATCTACATTGACGAGATCGACAAGACGACCCGCAAATCGGGCGACAACCCGTCGATCACGCGCGATGTGAGTGGTGAAGGCGTCCAGCAGGCGCTGCTGAAGATCATCGAAGGCACGCTGGCGAATGTGCCGCCTCAGGGCGGGCGCAAGCATCCGCACCAGGAATTCATCCAGATCGACACCCGCAGCATCCTGTTTATCTGCGGCGGGACGTTCGACGGACTCGAAGAAGCGGTGGCGGAGCGCATCGGCACGAAGGGCACGCTGGGCTTTGGCGGCAGCGATCCGCACAGTATGTCGCAGGGCGATCTGCTGCATCACGCCAACCCCGACGACCTGATGAAGTTCGGGCTGATCCCCGAGCTGGTCGGGCGTCTGCCCGTGCTGGCGACGGTCAACCCGTTGGAGCGCGAAGACCTCGTGCGCATCCTGGTCGAGCCGAAGAACGCGCTGGTACGTCAGTTCCAGCAGATGTTCAACCTCGACAACGTGGAGCTGGTCTTCACTCAGGACGCGCTCGAATCCGCTGCCGATCTGGCCTTCGCACGCGAAACCGGCGCGCGCGGCTTGCGCAGCATCATCGAATCGTCGCTGCTCGACGTGATGTTCGAGATCCCCTCGCACGACGACATCCGCCGTGTCATCGTAGACGCGGATGCCATCAACGGCGGGGCGCGCCCGAAGATCGTCGTCGAAGGCGAGCAGATTCTGCGCTGGCGCGACGACGGCACGCTCGAATCGGCGGCCTAGCTGCCGGTTCGCACTCGAACCAACAAAAAAACCGCTCCCCCAAACAGGGTGGGGCGGTTTTTGTTTTCCGAGATTTTCGCGTTCGCGGCTGGCGCTTCCGGCACCGGGCGCGCATCCAGCCGTTTAAAACAAGTGAGGCGATCCTGGTGTGGACCGCCTCTCAAATCTATTCTTACGACCAAAACGCGATATATAAGTTGTTAACGTAATTTTTACCGTGCCGAGGTGGTCAAACGCTGTTTTGGTTAGCTAAACGACCATTAGTTGAACACGGCGCTACAAAGGTCACTAGTTGGTGCTACAAAGTCAATCTTGGCAGATCAAACGTAATTTTGAGCGAGCCAACTCTAATTTGGTGTACAAATTTTCTTTGAAGTTAAGTCTTTATGAAAAGCCGCAAGGCCAAGTTTCTATGAGAAGTTACTAAAAACTATTTAACCGCACAATCAAAAAAAAGTCAAAAAGTTGTTTTGGACTTTTTTACCGAGTTTTTTCAAGTACCACGACATTTGTTTGCTCGGCCAGGGCGCGGCTCAGGGCCTGCGCGTCGAGCTGCGTGCCGCCGATCGTACCCCAATGACTCGGAATGACCCAGTTCGGCTTCATGTGCTTGACGAAGCGTGTCGTGCCGTCGAGACTCATCGTGCCCTGGCCCGCGCCCACCGGCACGATGGCGACGTCCGCTTGAATGTGATCCAGCTCAGGAACCAGGTCCGTGCAGCCTGCATAGTAGATGTCGTAGTAATCCAGCGAGACGATGAAGCCCAGAGCGCCTTCTGAAACGGGATGGTGGTTGGTGAAGGTATACGCGGGCACTGCCGTGATGCGCGTGTTGGCGATGCACATGCTCTGCCACGGGCGCAGGACCACGACATCGTTCCCCAGCATAGAGGCGGCGCTGGAATTGGCAATGACGACCGTGTCCGGCCCGCGCAGCTTATCGACGTCGGCAGGAGAACAGTGATCGTACTGGTCGTTACTGATGAGAACTACATCGGCGTGGAAGGCGTTGCGTGCGAGCCGCCACGGATTGATATAGATCAGTGGAGGGCCCTGGATGCGAAAGCTGCCGTGCCCCAGCCATTGAATGCGATCAATCATGGATGCTCCCCGCGAAGGATTTACGATGTAAAAAAGTCGTAAACACTTTCTCAGTATAACACCCAATTTTGCGCGCTTGCAACCTACGGCTTTACGCCGCCGTAACCGATATTGCGGGATTGTAAGCGGATTTGGCCGCCTGCCGCCGCCTGACCGGGATCGCTTTCGGCACAGAACGCGGAGCATTTCGTATAGGCGGGGCCCAGGCACAACGGGCGGAGCAAGCCCCGCCCCTACGGTATAGGATTTTCTCCCCTCTCCAACTTGATTGGAGAGGGGCCGGGGGTGAGGTCGTGGTGATCACTGGCAGTGCGCCAGGGAAAAACTGAGGGTAAAAACCGGGTAGCGACCCTGTAGGGGCAATTCATGAATTGCCCCTACAAAACCTGTGCGAAACACGGAGATGTTTCTTCCATCAATTCTTGAGTGACGCCCTAGTAATCGACTTCCGGCAGGTCGTCGCAGCTTCCCGACGCGCGCACCACGTCGTTGCGCACCCAGTAGTCGTTTTCGAGGCGGTACCACACCCTGCCGTCCGTGCCGGTAGCCTGCCCGGTGACCTCGAACCGGTCCACGGGCCGCATCGGCGTCGGGGACGCGCCGAAGTTGACGCCGGGGCCGCTGCGCATATTGACGTTGGTCCCCGTCTGGACGGTGCAGCCGGTCGCGGCGGCTTCGGTAGCGGCGGCTTCCTGCGTCGCTTCGACAGCCTCCGTGGGCGCTTCAGTGGGTTCGGGGGTCGGCGGTTCCGGCGTGCCGGGGACCAGCCGCTCCGGGAACGGCTCGCCGTCGTTGAACTGCGAGAATGCCGCCGGGTCCAGATCCTCGTCGGGCAGGCGCAGCGACAGCAGCAGCGTTTCGGGCAGATCCGGCTCGTCGTCCAGGTAGGTGGGCGTGCTGCTGAACGTGGTGAACGTGATGGTGTCGATGCTGTCGAAATAGGTCACGGCGACCCAGTTCTGCGGAAGCTGTGGGTCGGACCCCACGTACACGTCTCGCCCGTTGGCCTGGATCGCGCTACCATCGTCCCGCACGTCGCTGTAGCCGTTGGTATCGAACAGCCGCCGCGCCATATACCCGCCCGGAGTCAGTCCTTCCTGTTCGGCCAGCAAACCGATCTGGTCGAGGTTCACGCCCGGCTGCGCGAGGATGTCCTCGAACGGGTACGCCTCCACGCGCACGCTCGTGATCCGGTTCTCGGTCAGGTCGGGATCGAGCGCCACGAACACGGCGTTGGTGGGCATTTGCAGCGCGGAAAAGTCGGCGGACGGTTTGACGCTCGTATACAGCGCGATCAGCGCCTCGTGAGCCGCCTCGTCCGTGTCGTAATTTTCCCGATCCCAGCGCACCCAGGTGCTTGGGACCGAAACCACCAGCTCGTCATCGAGAACCGGAACGGGCACAAGGGTGATCGTGCCGTCCTGCGCGAATGAAAGACTCGCCAGGGCCAGAGTCAGGACCACCGTCAGGATCAAAGCCGCGCGCGTCATGAGTTCTCCTTTGTGCGATAAGCGAAACCATGTTGGGCGTGCCGCGTCTGTGCTGCCGCAGCCGCCATGATTCATTATACGTTGCCGGATAGCTTGAAACAACACCGTTGGCTAGGTGTTGGGTAGATCGCTGGCTAGTATATTGATAAAAAGAGTGGGGCGGGTGGGGCTGCGTTCCTGAGGCGGGCTATAATCGGCATAGCGAAAAAAAGTTTATGCACTGCTGAAAGGCCCCACCGTGATCGAGCAGCCCTTCTACGATCTGGACGCCCTGCGCACGTTGTTCCGCGTCACCCGCGAGCTGACCTACCTCAACCATGCCAGCATCTCGCTGCTGCCCGATCCGGTCCGGCAGATGGTGCTCGCGGCTGGCGATGGACGACCTTAGCGCGCGCGGCTACGAGGTCATCACGCCGCGCACGCCGGGCCGTTACGGGCCGATCGTGACCTTCCACGCGCCGGGCATCGATCCCGATCACTTGGACGCCGCCGAAGCCCAGGCGAACGCGTGGATGGCGCAGTTGCAGGCCCACAACGTCGTGCTGACCAAACATTGGGACGCGGCAAAAGTCCCGCATTTGCGCATCTCAACACACTGCTATAATACGGAGCAAGAAGTGCTGGTAGCTGCGTAGAATAGCGTGGAGCTTTGATTTTGAGCCTTTTTGACCAGATCGCACATGTTTCTAGAAGTGCAAAAGGGCCATTAAGGGTCAACTCTTGTCAATTTGGACGTCAAAAACGACCACCACGGTATTCTACTGACCTACCGAAGTGCTCCGCGTGGGCGAAGTGTTGGGGGAATATCACGCATGACCGATCGACTTGTCCGGCCTATTTCACGCTCTGGTCCGTTGCCTTCGCGCCCGACGACGGGTCCGTGGGCTCCACCGCCGATACGCTCGATCGCTGACACCGGTCTGAATATCGGCCTGCTCAGCGATCTTGCTATCAAGATCATGTATTTCGGCGGCTACCTGTTAGGTACGCAGGTGGCCGAACAGATGAATCTGCCCTATACAGGCGTCGTAGATCAGGTCCTTGAAGGACTGAAGCGTGAAAAGATGGTCGAGGTACGCGGCGCTGGTGGTGTGGGCGCGGGTGCGTTCGAGTACACCATCACGCTGAAGGGCGTCGAGAAGGCGCACGAAGCACTGGCACGCTCGCAGTATGCCGGGCCGTGCCCCGTGACGCTCGACCAGTACGTGAACGCCGTCAAGGCGCAGACCACGGCGCGCATGACGGTCCACCGCGAGCATCTGGAGCGCGCACTTCAGGGGCTGACGATCAGCGAGGAGATGTTCGGGCGCATCGGCCCGGCGGTGAACTCCGGCAAGGCGATTTTCATGTACGGCCCGCCCGGTAACGGTAAGACGACCATCGCGCGCGCGGTGGGCAACATGATCCTGGGCAGCCCGATGTGGATTCCGCACGCGGTCGATGTGGACGGCCAGACGATCCGCGTCTACGACAACATCAACCACGAGGCGCTGCCGGAAGAAGAGGGCGCGCAGCGCTCCGTGCCGACCGGCGAGCGCCGCGACCCGCGCTGGATTCGCATTCGCCGCCCCGTGATCATGGTCGGTGGTGAATTGAACATGGCCGGGCTGGACCTCGTGTACGACCCGACGAACAAGTACTACGAAGCGCCGTACCAGATGAAGGCCAACGGCGGCATGTTCCTGATCGACGACTTTGGCCGCCAGCAGGTCCGCCCGCGTGACCTGCTCAACCGCTGGATCGTGCCGCTGGAAAGCCGCATCGACTTCCTGACGCTGTCGACCGGGCGTAAGATCGAGATCCCGTTCAACGTGCTGATCGTGTTCAGCACGAACATGCCGCCTGCTGACCTCGTGGACGAGGCGTTCCTGCGCCGTATTCCGCACAAGATCGAAGTGGGCGACCCGACCTACGAACAGTACCGCGTCATCTTCAAGAAAGTGTGCGAGTCCAAGCGCGTGCCCTACGACGACAAGGGGCTGGCGTACCTGCTGCAAGAGTGGTATCTCAAGTCCAACCGGAACCTGCGTTCGGTGCACCCGCGTGACATCGTGGAGCAGCTTCTGGACATCTCGCGCTACCTGAACCAGCCGCCCGCGCTGACCAAAGAGCTGCTCGATCGCGCGGCATCGGCGTACTTCGTGGACCTGGAATACTGATCGCTCCACGCCTTGTGGATTTTTCGGGGCAGAGGTCGACCAGCTGCCCCGTTTTATTTCCAGAGCGGCATGTGCTGGCTGTTTATAGGACGAGGGCATGAACAAGCGAGAAGCACTGATCCTCTACGAATACAACGTCTGGGCCAATCACCACATTTTGAACGCCGCCGCACGCGTATCGCCGGACCAGTATGCCGAGCCGGTCCCCGGGCTGAGCTTCGGCAGTCTGCGCGGCACGCTGGCGCACATCCTGTCGGCGGAAATCGTCTGGCGGGTGCGCTGCCAGGAGGGCGTATCGCCCGAGGCGCTGCCCGGCGAGGCCGATTTCCCGACGCTGGGCGTGCTGTTGGAGCGCTGGCAGGCGGAAGAGGCGGCGATGCACGCGCACCTGGAGTCCCTCTCCGATGAGGCGTTCGGCCAGCCGGTGCGCTATCGCAGCACGAAAGGCGTAGACTACGAGACGCCGCTGTGGCAGATTCTCTCGCATGTGGTCAATCACGGGACGCAGTTCAGGTCCGAGGCGGGCGTCGTCCTGACCCGTCTCGGCTTTTCGCCGGGGGACGTCGATCTGATCTACTACGTGCGCGACTAGTCGCGCAACCCGGCACAGGAATCGTTGTGAATCGAAGAGAAGGGGAAGCGATATGTCGAAGATCGTGACCGTGGAACAGATGCGCGCCATCGAAAAGGCCGCCGACGAGCGCGGCCAGAGTTATGCGGACATGATGGAGATGGCGGGGTCCGCCGTCGCGGAGCGCGTATAC
>NZ_DAISHJ010000081.1:10729-23442 GCF_036822615.1 Aggregatilinea sp.
TGCGATTCTGGTCGGTCCCGGCAACAACGGCGGGGATGGTCTGGTCGCGGGGCGCGTGCTGGCGGAGGAACTGCCCGGCGCGCACGTCGGCCTGTTTTTGCTCGGCGCGCGCGGCGACGATGACGAGAACTTTGTGCGCGCCCGTGAGGCGGGCGTGTTCATCGCGGAGGCCGAACAGGACGGCGCGCAGGGCTTCCGCGTGCTGCAAAATCTGGTCGCCAACGCGGACGTGGTGATCGATGCGCTGTTCGGCACGAGTCTGCGCCTGCCGATTAAGGGCGATGCCGCGAAAGTGCTCCAGGCGGCGCGCAAAGCCCTGACGCTGCGCAGCGTCGAGCATCCCCAGCGCAGCTACGCGACGCCCGCCGATCCCGAGCAGGCGCAGTCGTGGTCCGGCCCGGTGATCGTCGCGGTCGATGCGCCCAGCGGCCTGGACTGCGACACGGGCGATCTGGACCCGGCGGCGCTCCATGCCGACGAAACGATCACGTTTGCCGCGGCCAAGCCGGGCCTGCTGACCTATCCCGGCGCGGAAGCGGTTGGCACGCTTCGTGTAGCCAACATCGGGCTGCCCGCGCGCCTGCCGGAACTGGACGACATCCCGGTCGAACTGGTGGACGTGGCGCGGGTCGCGGCCAGCCTGCCGGAACGCTCCGCGAACAGCCACAAGGGCACGTTCGGCAGGCTGATGGTGACGGCGGGCAGCCTGAACTACATCGGCGCGGCCTATCTGGTCGCCAGCGCCGCGTACCGGATCGGGGCCGGGCTGGTGACGGTCGCCGCGCCGCAGATCCTCGTGCCGACGCTGGCGGGCATGATCCCCGAAGCGACGTGGCTGCTGCTGCCGCACGACATGGGCGTGATCAACGAGTCGGCGGTCAAAGTGCTGCGCGAGGAACTCGGCAGCGCCAGCGCGATGGTGCTCGGCCCCGGCCTGGGCCACGAAGCCGTCACGGCGGATTTTCTGCGCTCGCTGCTCGTGCCGCAAAACGATGTGCAGCATGCGCGCTCCTTCGGTTTCGTGCCCGTCGATGAGCCGGGCGAGGCCGCGCAGGACGAATCCGCGCTGCCGCCGCTGGTCATCGACGCCGACGGGCTGAATCTGCTGGCGGGTATGGACGACTGGCCCGCGCTGCTGCCGCCAAATACGATCGTCACGCCGCATCCGGGCGAGTTCGGGCGGCTGGCGGGCATGCAAACCGCTGAAGTGCAGGCGAACCGGCTGGCGCTGGCGCAGGCGAAGGCCGCCGAGTGGAACTGCATCGTGGTGCTCAAGGGCGCGTATACCATCATCGCCGCGCCGGATGGACGCACCGCCGTGCAGCCGTTTGCGACGGCGACCCTGGCGAAAGCCGGGACGGGCGACGTGCTCAGCGGCACGATTGGCGGGCTGCTGGCGCAGGGCCTCGCGCCCTTTGACGCGGCGGTCGCCGGGGCATGGCTGCACGGGCTGGCGGGTGTGCAGGCCGGGAAAGCGCTCGGCACGACGGCGAGCGTCACGGCCAGCGACGTGCTTGACGCGCTGCCCGAAGCCTATGCGACGGCGGAAGCGGCGAAGTAGAGACGCGGCACAGCGCCCCTACAAAATCCAGCAGGGTGTTTGATTTTCTTCCCGCTCCAACGTGATCGGCTGAGGAGCCGGGGGGTGAGATTACTCCGCACGGTTGATACAAAAAAACAGCCTTACCGGGCGATCCCGTGAGGCTGTTTCATGCTGCGAGTGTGTGTCTTGGGCAGTTACCGCTGCTCCGGCGGCGCGTCAAGCGCGTGCTGCGCGTAGCTGGCGGCTGCGGCTTTTTTCTGCGCCGCGATCGCCCGGCCTTCTTCGAGGCTGTCCTCGACCGATTCGCCCTTTACGCGGTCTTGCACTTTGTCCACCGCGCCGCTGACCTGATCCTGTACCTTGTCGACGGCCCCGCTGACCGTGCCCTGAATCTGCTCGACCGTATCCCCGATCTGATCGATCGGCTTGCGCACGGCGCTCCCGGCTTTGCGCCGGATGATCACCCCGCGCTGGCGGATCTCGTCGCGCGTTTCCGCGCCGCGCCGGGGCGACAGCCACGCCGCGATGGGGGCGCTCACCAGCGCGCCCGCAAGCAGTCCGCCGATGAAGCTGAGCACCAGCCCGTCTTCGCCTGAACGTTTAGCCATAGAGCGTCTCCTAACTGCGACGGTTGCCGCGCATCAGCCGCCGTATCCCGATCACCTCGCGCAGCAGGCCGCTCACGCCTGCGGCGACCGCGCTGGCTTTGATGACCGGCTCGACGAGGTTTTGGCTCATGAACTGGGCCGTGCCGCGCACCGTGGTCACCGTTTCCGTGGCGTTATCGACGATGGGCTGGACCTCGTTTTGCAGCAGGTTGATCAGCGCCGCAAGCTGTACGACCAGCACGATCAGCGCGATGCCCATCAACATGCCTTCCATCGCCAGCACGATGATGAAGATGTCGCGGATGATGCCTACCCAGTTGGCCGCGTCGTCGGGGTCCGCGAAGATGGCGACCAACAGCGCCGCGATCAGGCCAATGACAAAAATCCCGACGATGACGCCCAGCCCGACCACAGGCCAGAAATACCACTTACGTCCCTTATCCTCCTGGGTATCGGAGTCCTCGATGGGGGGCACGCTGTAGGTCGTTTTCGGTTGATCCGCCATATGATCCTTTCCTGTTGTTGGTTAGCCGTCTGGGCGGCGTCAGGCGCGAGAGCTGTGGCGCGCGGGCTGCCGGGTGAGCAGCCGCGCCACTACCAGGGCCAGCCATGCGCCGATCGTTGCCGTGAGCATGTGCAGCGGGCCGATGTTCATCATGTCGAAGTTGACGAGCTCCCCGAACGTGTGGCCGAGCGCAAACCCCAGCCACGCGGCCAGCAGAAACAGCGCCAACCGGCGCGCATCGCCTCCACTGACAAAATGAAAGGCTGCGCCGTACAGCGTCGCCAGGACGAAGCCGAAAACGAGCGATGGACTGGGCATATGCGCTTAACTTTTCAGACACAGAGCCCGGGAAGGGGCTGCGGCTCCCTGGTCGTGGGCGTGATCGCTTCTTGCGCCCATGATTTCACAAAGCTACAATGCATCTAGTTTAACATAGACCTGAGCGAGCGACGAAAGGCGCGCGGGCTATTTGGACTGAAATGGGCCACCTGACCTAAGGCTATGTCGGACAATGGGTCCCCCGGCTTTCAGCCCGTTTCGTAGTACGCTAAAATAGAGTCGGTTGGCGTGCCCCGCGCGGCGGTTTGCGGTGGGGCGTACGCCGCCTTGCAGATGTACCGGTAACCATGGATGGCGGACAGTGCCACTTATCGACCAACGTATTTTAATTGACGCGCCCACCGAAACGGTGTGGAGCCTGCTTTCTGATCCGAACAAGCTGCCACGTTGGCACGCGGGATGCACCGGCATATCAGTCTTGACGACGCTGCCGACCGGGGTAGGGGCGCGCTGGCGCTGTTCCCTGGCGAGCGGCAAAGACGTGATCCAGCAGATTACGGCCTGGGTGGATGGGCTGGGCTACGAATACAGCATCCTCGAAGGCGGTTCCGCCCGCAGCTACCAGTCCCGTTTCCGTTTGCAGCCGGGGCCTGACGGCACGTCGGTGCAGTGGACGATTACCTACCAGCCGAAGGGCATTCTGGGCTGGATTCGTGACCGCTTCAAAGGCCGCCGCGAAACGGCCCTGATGATGGCGACCAGTCTGCGCCAGTTGAAGCGCGAAGTGGACGCGATGGGCGTCCGGCTGGACGAAGAGGCCCGCGCGCGTTTCCTGATTCGAGAGCGTTTGAGCGCCGACCAGCGCGCCCAGTACAATCCACGTTTCGCCCGGCCCGTCGAGGCCGAGATCGCGGTGGGCAGCCTGCCCGGCGCGATGGCAGCGCCCGCCGAAGTGGAACCCGTACAAACGCCGGAACCGGACGAGCCGCCCGTGGCCGATCCAAGCGCGCCCTCGTTCGTAAACGAAATCGTGCGTGAAGAAGCCGCCGACGAGGTCACCGAAGCGGATACCAAGCCCAAGCCGCCCGCGGGCCTGAAAGCCGCGCTCTCGCCCGCTGGCGACGCGGCCAGCAGTCCCTCGCCGTTTGCGCGTCCCGCGGCTCCCGCGCCTGTTCCGCCCTCCGAAGAAGACGTGCCGCTGTCGGAACGGCTGACGCCGCCCGAAGGCACGCCGATCATCACACCGGATATGCTGAGTTCGGGCAGCGAGGACATCACCGACGACAGCCTTCTGATCGTTCGCCCGCCGGAAGATCGTGCACCTGCGCCGCTGGTCAAACCGCAGCCGCCCGCAAAGCCTGCGCCGGAAACGCCGCTGCCTGCGCCGCCCGTCGAGGCCTTGAAACCGCCGCCGCCTGCTGCGCCGCCGGTAGCGCCGCCCACCGATCCGACCAAAACCCCGCCGCACGGCACGCCCGCCGTCGGTACGCCGCGCTCGGACCTGCCTAAGACCGGTCCGCTGCGCCGCACCCCGCCGACGGCGATGCCTCCCGTCGGCAGCACGCCGCGTCCCGTGCCCGAATCGGAGCCCGGATCATCCCGCGCGACCCTGCCGCCGCCGACGTCCAAGTACGATACGGGCGAGGTCACCATCTGGGAAGTGTTCGGCATTCAGCGGCCCAGCGACGCGGATGCCGCCGCGCTGGACGAGCTGATCCAGACGGTGCACAGCCGCGAGCGTGCGGCGTTGTGGGCGAAGGGGCACAGCAAGCGTCCGGCGCATGTTCGGATGCTGTCTACGGTGCTGGGGTTGCGGGTAAGGCTGGCGCTGGAGCGTGCGCTCGTGCGGTTCGGCCACCTGCCGACGGCTGCCGGTGGCGCGAATGGGCAGCCCGAGGAAGACTGAAAACAAAAACCGGCGCTTTATGCGCCGGTTGGGGTGGGGTGACTGGAGGGATTTGAACCCTCGACCTTCTGATCCACAGTCAGACGTGCTAACCACTGCACCACAGTCACCATGAATGGGGCGATTGTAACATAGACATGGGCGGGTGACCAGAGTCAGTTTTGGACGAAATCGTTACTTAAAACGCTGCCACGCGGTGGAGTAGTGGTAGGGGGAGCAGCCGATGACAAACGCAAAAAGCCGGGTCATCTTCATGGGAACGCCCGATTTTTCGGTGCCGACGCTGTCGGCGCTGCTGAGTGCGTCTGACTTCGAAGTGGTGGGAGTGGTGACGCAGCCCGATCGCCCCGCCGGGCGCGGGCGCGACGTGCGCGAATCCCCGGTCAAACAGGTGGCCGTTGAGTCAGGCGTGCCGGTTTTCCAGCCGGAGACGCTGCGCTCTGCCGAGGCAGTCGAGCACCTGCGCGCCTGGGATCCTGATTTTCTGGTCGTGGCGGCGTTCGGGCAGATTTTGCGCAAGGACGTGCTCGACCTGCCGCGCGTAGCCCCGATCAACGTGCACGCCTCGCTGCTGCCGCGCTGGCGCGGCGCGTCCCCGATCCAGGCGGCGATTCGTGGCGGGGACAGCTACACGGGCGTCACGACGATGGTCATGAATGTCGGCCTCGATTCCGGCCCGATCCTGCTGCAAGATTCGATCCCAATCCTCCCGTATGAAACGGGCCAATCGCTGCACGACAAGCTCGCCCCGCTGGGCGCGAACCTGCTGATCCACACGCTGCGCTGGCTGCTGAGCGGTAGCATTTTCCCGCACGAGCAGCCCTCGAATGCCGATCTGATCTCGTACGCGCCGCAGCTCAAGAAAGAAGACGGCGAAATCAACTGGCGGCAGAGCGCCGACGAGATCGACCGTCACGTGCGCGCCTACAAACCCTGGCCGGGCACGTACACTTTTTGGGACGGCAAGCTGCTGAAGATCCTGGCGGGGTATCCGCTGGCGATCGACATCGGGGTGCCGCCGGGGGTCGTGGCCGATACGCAGGGCGCGGCGTTTACGAAGGCGACGCCGTTTGTGATCGGCACGGGCCGTTGGGCCTACGCGCCGACGCAGCTTCAGCTCGCCGGGCGGCAGGTGATGGAGGCCGCCGATTTTCTCAATGGCGCATCGGGATTCCTGGGCAGCCGCCTGGGCAGCGTCCCCGAGCCGGAGGAATAAAGCGCAGCCGTTCGCGGCGATCCAGATTCAACCAAACAGGTTTTCGTAGGGGCGGGCTTCAAACCCGCCCTTTTGCGTTTACAGGGGCGCTCGCTTCCACCGTAGGGGCGATGCTTGCATCGCCTGTTAAGGAAAAAACGGGTAGAGCAAGCTCTACCCCTACGGCCATCAACCCTGGCGACTCACAGAAAATGGTCTTGTAGACACGTATTGACGCCCGTTAACTTGCTAGGCATGGGGCAATTCATGAATTGCCCCTACGGGGTGCGTGAAAACAAAAAAAGGGCGCATCACAATACGCCCCCGACGAAACCGGAACGAACCGGGATCACGCGTTCTCGTCCCACGCCTCCCACGACGCGACGTCCTCGAACGAGCGGCGGCCCTCTTTGCGCGGCGCGCGCCCGCGCGGATCGATGTCGGGATGCGGGTAGCCGAACGAGATCGCCCACGGCACGGCGCGATCGGCGGGCACGCTCAGCGCCGCGCGAGTGCGATCCGGCTCGTAGACGGTCGCCATGCACGACCCGATGCCCAGTTCCCACGCCGCAAGGATCATGTTCTGGCTGGCGCGGCCCAGGTCGAAGGGCGTGGTCAGGGTGGGCGGCTCGTGCATGTCCTTGACCACCATTACCACGGCGAACGCGGCCCCCGCCAGGTGCGTGCACCAGGGCCCGCACTGGCTGAGCGTCTGCAGCGTGTCGCGCTGCGTGACCACGACGAAGGACCACGGCTGGCGGTTTTTGGCTGAGCCGGACAGCCGCCCCGCGTTGACGATCTGCTCGATCTGCTCGCGGGGGACTGGCTGGTCGGTGAACTGGCGGACGGAGCGATTGGACTTAATCGCCTCGGACACGTCCATTATTGTCTTCTCCTTGTTCGACGATCGGCGCAACCGGCGCGGCATCGGTGCGCTGTTCCTCGGCGGCCTTGTGATCGGGCTTTCGCCCGGCCAGCCGCTGAAGCTCCACGCTGAAGATGCGGCGCAGCGTGGCGATGGCGGTCGCGTAGGTCGGCTCCGCGCCGATGTAGCTGAGCCGTCCTGCGCCCAAATTGCGGCCTTTGCTCATCGGCGTATCGCTGGCGTAGTGCAGGAAGCCCAGGTCGAATGGCGCGATGTACAGGTTCACGATCTCGTCGACCGGGTGACGCTGGGCGCGCACCATCTCGTACGCGGCGGAGAGATACGGCCCGGCCTCCATCTCCACGATCGAATAGCCCTCGCGGTAAAACACATCCATATAGCGCGCGTTCTGCAAATACGTGCCGCGCACGGAGACGACTTTCTGATTGTCGAGCACGCTGGTCAGGGTGAGGTAGGGCAGCACATCGGCGGCGGAAAAACAGTTGCCGAACAGGTATGAGTTTTCGCTGTGCTCGTCGTAGACCACGTTGGCGATGAGCACGTCACCGATGCGCGCGTTGAGCGTCGCCGCCTTGCCGATCACGTAAATACCCTGCATGTACGTCACGTATTGGCTAATTTTCGCCAGCACGTGATAGGCCGCCATGCCGAGTGGGTAGTCGATGTTGACGATCAGGGCGTCGCTGTCGCGCAGGCGGTCGAATGCCTCGTCGTCGCAGCACATCAGGCGCGGATCCATGCGGTCGCGGTCGATTTTGTTCAGCTCGATCACCTGCGCTTCGATGTCGAAGCCGTGCAGGCTCGGCACGCGTTGGATGCCGACCTCGCGCTCGGTCTGGACGCGGCGCTTCTCTACGTCGCCCATGGTAGCGTAGCGGCGCAGGGCGTAGTACAGGAAATTGCTCTTGTTGTTGTACTGGTCGCGCACGCCGACGTAATCGTACTCGGCCTTCAGGCTGGGGTCGCCCGCGCGCTCCACGAAGTTGAGGATCTGGTTTTCTTCGGCCAATGCGAAGCCGCTGATCAGGTTGGGGATGGCGTGCACGTTGCTGGAGATGAAATAGACCGGGCGATCCTCCAGGCTGACCGGCGCGACCGACTGCCGCACGTTGAACCACCAGTCCGAGGTGGCACGCTGGTAGTTGATGTACGTCCCGGCCAGCAGCCGCACGGCGAAGCGCTTGGGACCGCGCGCGATGGTTTGCAGCATGGGCCCCATGCCGACGCCCCAGGCTTCTTGCAGGCGGCTGAGTTCGTCGGGCACCATGCCGAGCGCCCGTGCCAGATCCGCGATGCGCGCCAGGGACGAATCGGCGCTGTACGCGGCCAGGGCCGCCTGTACGCTGTTGGCTTGCAGCAGCGGGTGCAGCTTGTTCCACTCGATCTGGAACGCGACCAGGATCGGGATCAGGTCGTCGATGTCGGACCGGCTGGCGATGTACACGGCCAGCGTGTCCTTGCCGTTGTAGAGCATCCGGCGGCGGCGCGCCGGGGCGACTACGCGCTCCCACTGCTCGATGTCGTCGTACCCGTGCTCGCGGAATACGCGGTCGCTTTGCCCCAGCACGACCTGGGTCACGTTGGCGATGCAGGCGGGCAGCCGCATGATGCTGTAGAACAGCGCGGACGCATCCGGGATGGCGGTGCGCGCGCCGACGTGCAAGGAGGAGTTCATCGCGATGTGCGCTTCTTCCAGCGCGTCGAGTTGGACGGCGTGGCTGGAGCGCAGGAGCGAATAATAGGTGCGGATATACAGTTCGATCTCTTCGCTGCCGCTCTTGGGTACGGTTCGATCCATGGGCCTATCCTACTTGATTGGGCACATCAGTTGGGTATTGTGTTCTATCTTACACCGGAATCCAACCAAAAACGATCCCAAGTGCCACACAGAGGACCATCAGCACGACCAGCGCCACCACCAGTTCGAGGCGTCTGCGGCGGCGCGCGGGGGAGGCGGGATGCGTCGGGCTGGCGGTGGGCGGCTCGATCAGCAGGCCGGCGGCGGGCGGCAGCGTGCCGAGCAGATCGGGCAGCGCGGCATCGTAGTCGCCGCTCCAATCGAGCACGGTGGCCTCCGCCAGCGCCAGATAGCGCGGCAGATCGCCGGGGGTGCGGGCCAGCACCACGATGGGGCGTTTCAGCCGCTTGGCGAGCACGCCCTCGTGCCGGATGCCCGTCCGGCGGCGCTCGGCCAGCGACAGGATCATGATCATCGCGCCGCAGGTGCGGATCGCCTGCCGCGTCTCGGACGCCCAGCCCATCGAGCCGACCTCACTGACCGGATCGATGAACACGGCATATCCGGCAGTCTGGAGATCTTCCGCGAGGCGGTGGGCCAGCGCGTAATTGTCGGTCGGGTAGCTGATGTAGAGGTGCTGCATAAGGGTCAGCGATTAGCCAGGGTAGACCACACGATCCGTAGGGGCGGGGCTTGCTCCGCCCGGTTTTCAAGGCAGTGCCGGTGCGATAGGTGGCGGTAGGGGCGTATCGCAATACGCCCCTACAAAACGTCACCGGATACGTGCTTGTCTCCCCTCTCCAACTTGATTGGAGAGGGGCCGGGGGTGAGGTCGCGGTGATGCCCGGATGGTTTATTGTTCGTCGCCCGCGTCTCGTAGGGGCAATTCACGAATTGCCCCCGCGCGAACCGCCCCGAAATCGATCTGCCGCCTAATACGCGAACTTCTGCACGAAATAATCCGGGTTCAGCTTTTCGCCCGTGGCGAATTCCAGCGCGTCGTTCCAGTGCATCGTATTGCCCGGCGCGAAGATGCGCTGCATGAAGAACTGCCCGGCGGCGGGCCGCCCGATGATGCCGCCCGCGTGCTCGGTCAGCCAGCCGGTCCACTGCAACGACATCATGCGGCCCAGCAGATAGTTCTGGTAGTAGGCCGGGGCCAGCGCGATGTGGTACTTCGCCGCCCAGTCGGGATGCTGCTCGCGGCCTTCGGGCTTGTTGAGCAGTTGGTATTTCTGCACCAGATCCCACCACAGGCCGTTGAGGTCGCGCGTCGGATCTTCGTACATGCCGCGCTCGAAGTTGACCACGACCATCACCCACCGCGCGAAGATCAGTTCTTCCAGGCGGAAGCGGGCCGCGCCCGCTTGGCCGCGTTCGGCGGCTTCGTCCGCGGACGCGCCGAGCACCTGCTCGTGCCAGTCGGGATCGAGCGTGGCCGCGCCCATCAGCATCGCCATCGCCTCGGTGGTCAGAATGTGCGGGAAGCTGCGCAGCAGCCAGGGCAGGTCGCTCGGGATGTTGCTGTCGTACACGCCGTGACCCAGCTCGTGCAGGATCGTTTCGGTCCAGCGCAGCGACGGCTGGAGGTTGCACAGGATGCGCACGTCGCCTTCGCGGTCGATGTGCGTGCAGAACGCGTGCTGATCCTTGCCCTCGCGCTCGTACAGATCGCTGCGCGACAGGATGCCGCGCACTTCCATGCCCAGCCCGTCGTACGTTTTCAGCGCCAGATCGACCAGATCCTTACCCTCGAACAGCGCGTCATAGTTCAGCCCGCCGACCATCGGCGCGCGCTGGAAGAACGGATCGGCGTAGTGCCACGGCATCAGCTCCTCGACCGGCACGCCGAAGCGCTTGCTCAGTTCCGCGTCCATCTCCGCCTTGACGTGGCGGAACGGCTCGTCGGTTTTAGCCGCCAGCTCGTCGAGCATGGCGTACAGCCAGTCGGGGTCCAGCTCGTTGAGCGCCAGGCTCATGCGGTGGAAGTTGTCGTAGCCCATGCGCTGCGCGGCGTCGTTGCGCAGTTCGGCCAGGCGGCGAATCTTGTCCGCGACGACCGGGCCGATCTGCTTGCTGGCTTCCCACGCCTCGCGCCGCTTCTCGGAATCGTTCTCCGTGGCGAGGATCTGGTCGATAGCGTTGGCCGTCAGGCGTTTGCCGTCCACTGCTGCGCGGAAGTTCGTGTACGCGTCGTCCAGGCCCTTCTGCAGCTCGGTCATTTCGTCGATCGTGTGCGGATCGCGCTGGCCTTCCGCGAACATCAGGTGCAGCAGGTGGACCTGCCGCGCCAGCAGCGGATCGCCGTCGGCGGCATTGTCCTCGTCCCACGCTTTGAACTTCTGGTACGGTTCGGGATCGGCAAAGTAGCGCATCCACTCGCCGTTGGCCTCGGCCATCGCGTTGAGGGCCTCGGGCGTGCCGGTGGTGGCGGCTTCCCACTGTTTCAGGTTGATCGCCTTATAGCGTTCTGCGATTTGTGCGACCGTTTCATCGACGGCGGCGCGGAGAGAATCAGGCATAGCACACACCTCAATTCAGAAAAAAGTCAACAAGTAGCATCGGGAAGGCGCGATGAGCCGGGCGGAACGGGGCGCGGCAAAGAGGGCCCGCGCACCTGACGTGGGCAGGAGTCGGCAGCGATCCTGGCTGGTCCCGCCTGACGCTCAAGGCTGAACATCTCCTGATGAAAGTAACACAAAGCCGGGCGAAAAACGAGAGGCGGTTGCCTTTTAATGCGTGCCGGAGTAGGCTATCAGACAAGCTGCGATCAGAAGCGAAGGTACGGCAGAGAATAGATGAAGAAACTTATTGTCAATGCGGACGATTTTGGCCTGACCGCCGAGATTTCGCGCGGCATCATCGAGGGGCACCTCGACGGCATTATTACGTCCACCACCGTCATGATCAATTTCCCCGCTGCCGCGCCGGGCATCCGGCAGGCGCAGGCCGAAGCGCCCGATCTGGGGCTGGGGCTGCACCTCAATCTCGTGGACGGCGCGCCCATGCTGCCGCCGGATCGGGTGCCCTCGCTCGTGGACGCCAACGGCCAGTTTTACCCTTTCAGCGTTTGGCCGGGCGTCTTCGGACAGTTCGTGCCCGCCGAAATCGAAGCCGAGATGCGCGCCCAGTTCGACCGCTTCGTGTCGATCGCCGGGCGTGCGCCCGATCATCTCGATTCGCACTACCACGCGACCTATTTGCTGCCCTTTGCGCTGCGTACCATGCTGGCGATGGCCGCCGAGCACGATCTGCCGCTGCGCAATGTCGGCCTGGACCTGATCCACGAGCGCGCCACCATGTTGATCCAGCAGCAAATGACCGCCCTGGGCGCGGACCTTGAGCACACCATTCGCTCGATTCTGGCCGCGCATCCCGCGTCGCAGTTCCCGGCGCGCCTGGAAATTCACTTTACCGGCCCGCAGGCGACGCTGGGTGATCTGCTCGTGATCCTCAGCATGCTGCCCGACGGCAGCGTCACCGAGCTGCTGGCGCATCCCGGCCACGGCGGCGAAATCCCCGACGCACGCCGCGAAAACGAGCTGGCGCACCTGATGCACCGCGCGACGCGGGAACTGGTGGACGCGGAGGGGATCGAGTTGGTGACCTTTGCCGGGGTGGCCGCGCGCCGGTCGTAAACGCAACGGAGTGAACCGCGATGGGCAGTAGGAACGGGCCGCCGCGCTCGCACGACGACGAGCCGGGCGAGATCGAATACGGCGATTTTCCCGACGCAAGCGACGATCTGTGGATCGATGACGACGAAGACGTGATCGAGCTGGAGGATCTGGACGACGACGCAGGTGTGTTGGGACTTGAAGCGCCTGCCGTGGAACCGGAGGCAGTCGAGGTTGCTGCGGCGGACGAGCCAGCCGCCCCGGACGCCGACGACGCGCTGCGCGAAGAACTGTTCGCGGCGATCGCGGATCTGGCCGACGAAGCGGACGAAACGCCGGAGCCTGCCACCCCTGCGCCCGAACCCGTCAGGGCGGAGACGCCGCCGGAGCCTCAGCCGTTCATTCAGCCGGAAGCCGCCGCGCCCCCCGTCGTGCC
>NZ_DAISHJ010000082.1:0-23286 GCF_036822615.1 Aggregatilinea sp.
GGCGACCCCCGAGCGCACGTCCGGCCTGGACGGCGTGAGCGACGGCGGCACGGAAATGTGCATGGCGGCGTCTCCGGCGGGAGCGCTGGCGGAGATTCACAGCGTCGCACACCCGGACGCGACGATCATTGCCCGGCTGGATGCGCCGCTGCCGGTGTTGGAACGCCGCATCCTGGGCAGCGCGCCCGGCGATACGTGGTACAGCGTGTGGCTGGCCGATCAGAATCGCGCGGGGTGGGTGACCGCTCCGGACGTGATCCTCGCGCCGGACGGCTGCGCGGATCTGCTGCCGACGACGCAGTAAGCGCAGGATCAGGGGGAAGCCATGGCGGGAGCGCCCGATTCTAAAGCTGTTCGCAACATCGTTTATGCTGCTGCCATCGTCATCGTGTTTCTGGCGATTGCGACGATGGGCGTGCGCCTGTACCTGCTGATCGACAGTGATACCGAGGTCGAGCCGCTGCCCGCGCTTGCCACGGCGGAACCGGAGGATGGGAACGCGGCGGCACAGGCCGCGCTGCAATCCGCCGAGCAGGCACGTCAGGCCGCGAACGACGCGCTCGACCGGGCCAACGAGGCCACGAGCACATTGGAACTGCTGCTGAGCTTCCTCGAAGGCGCGGCGGTGCTGGCGGGATTGGCGCTCGGCGCGACGGCGTATTTCGGCTTTCGGAACTCGCAGGAAATGCGCAAAGAACTGGAAGACGAAGTCAACGAGGCCAAACAACAGAGCAAAGATTTACAGGCTCAGCTCGATGGGAAAATGAAGGAAGCCGACCAGCACATGTCGGATCTGTCGCGCAGGATGCAGGAACTCGATGGCCTGGAGAACCGGTTCCTCCGTGGGCTGGAACGCATCGACGGGTTCGACGCCAAAATCATCCAGACGCAGACCGACGTGCTGAGTATTTCCGGCGAGCTGATTCGCGCCCAGCAGGAACTGAACCTGAGCAACTACATCAGCGCGCACCAGACCGCGCTTCGCATCTTGAAGCTCGATCCCAACAATCTGCAAGCGCTCTACATTGCCGGGTGGCTGGAACTGCAATACATCCCCGGTTCACTGGATGATGGGGTCCAGCGTTTGAGAGAGGTGCTGCGCTTGCAGCCGGATTGGCCCGATGCGCAGGCCGCGCTGGGGGTGGGACTGCGCCGTAAAGCTAAAAAATCGTCCGAAAACGCGCGGCGCGACCTGTTCAACGAGTCCAACGGCTATTTGCTGCAGGCGCTGGGCCAAAATCACGGCCTGCTCGACCTGAACCGCGAATCGTTCTGGGGGCCGATGGCGGGCAATGCGCGCGACGCGGGGGATATCGAACGGGCCATCGCGTATTATGAGGAAGCGCTGAAAGTGACGCCCGGCTCGTCGTACCCATGGGGGAATCTCGCCGGACTGTATCTGGAACAGAAACGGCCCGAAACCACCATCTTAAAAACGTTCGAGTCTACGCTGCAATCCGCGCAGATGGAACTCTCGTTCAACCCGCGCGACTATTACAACATGATGGATATCGCCATGGCCGCGACCATGTTGGGCCACGACGATTCGAAGCAGTTCGACTACGCCGACCGGATGCTCGACACCGCGCTCTCGCTCGACGACGTCACGGACGAGGTGCTGTGCGTCTCATTACAAGGCGGCTGGCAGCGGCTTGCCGCGCATTGTCCCGATGCGTGGACCGAGGTCAAGTCGCGTTTGCTCGCCGCGATCGCTAAAATTCGGGCGCATCTGTCCGGTCCGTGCCCGGGGGAATAAGCAGAGCAGACCTCATCTTCGGTTCCAGAGAGGCGGGGATCAGGGACTGGGGAGTAGGGATCAGGGAAAAGCAAAACTAAAGGCAAGGGCAAAAGCAGACCTCACCCCCAGCCCCAGAGCGGCAGCGATTAGCCGTTAGCGGTTTGCTGAGAGCCAAAGGCAAGAGCAAGAGCAGACCTCACCCCCGGCCCCTCTAATCAAGGTGAAGAGGGGAGACAAGCGGTGGACGGTGAGGTTTTGAGGGGTGGGTTTCTAATCCATAGGCATTAAGCTAACGGATCAGACAGGGTCGTTTCCCCTGGCTTCAAACCAAACCATTAACGATGGTAACCGTAGAGGTAGAGCTTGCTCTACCCGTTTTTTCTCTTAACGGGCGATGCAAGCATCGCCCCTACGAAAAGCGTGACAGTCTGTTTTTCCCTTCAATGGGCTTAACTTAATGCGTATGGGTTTCTAACCCGTCCGGTGTTGTCCGGATTAAAGAGTACCGCCCCGCCCGTACGAAAAGCAGGACGATCAGTTGGTCGATCAAGGGGGCGGACTGAGAACTGCCCACGAACCAGCACTTTCCCCGCAACCCGCCGCGCACCGCCTGCGTATACATCAGTGAACCATCCTGATAACGAACGCAGTGCAGATGTGAGGCGTATGATGAGTCAAAACTACGGCAATTCCGGTTCAAAGAACAAAGGCCCGATCCCGGGCATTAACATCCCGGAGCTGATCGAGGATCGCAACTGGACCGCGCTTGGCGGACTGAGCCTGATCCTGGTCGGGATTCTGTACCTGTTCGGGGATATCTTCGATCTCGACTTCAACCTGTGGAGCCTGGCTCTGCTGGGGATCGGCGGATGGCTGGCTTACGATGGCTGGACCGACTACAACCGCATGTCCCGTCACTGGACGGATCGCAGCCGCAACCGCGTGGTCGGCGGGCTGGCGATCGTGCTGGTCGGGGCGCTCAGCATCTTCAATCTGAGCGGGTGGGCATGGCTGCTGATGTTGGGCGCGGCGGTGCTGCTTTACGACGCGTACCAGCGCTACCAGCGTGCGGGCCGCGTGTGGACCGATAAGGCGCGCTCTCGCATGATCTTCGGCGGCGTCCTGGCGCTGCTGGCCCTGTCCAGCCTGATCAACTTGTGGGCAGCGTGGCCTCTGATCCTGATCGGGATCGGTGTCGCCATGTTGTTGAAGCGGTCGCACGGGTAACCGTCGGCGCGCGTACTTCCCTACCTGAAGGGCGGATGCCGCACCCTACCAATTCGGCGTCCGCCCGCTTTTTTTGCTCCGCAGCCGCGTCAGCCGGTCGATTCGCCCCGCCACTGGCTGACCAACCACCCGAAGGTGTCCACACCGGTCGTGCCGCGAATGCGCACGCGCGCCAACTCCATCAGTCTGTCGCTGGTGTGCAGCGTACCGCCGTGCGTGGTGACCGCCGCCACGATGCCGACCTGCGCCGCGACCTGGATCACGGCGTCGTTGTAGCGCCCGCTGGGATAGCAGAAGAAACGGGGCCGTATGCCCGTCTCCGCCTGGATCGTCTCCACGCTGCCGAGAATCTGGTACACGAGACAGTCGTAATCGCAGCCGTTGGCAAGGTCGGGGTGGCTGAGGCTATGGCTCTGGATCGACATCCCGGCAGCGGCCATCTCGCGCACCTGATCCCAGGTGAGGTAGCCGGGGCGTCCCTCATCGATCCATTCGGTGACGATGAAAAACGTGCCCTTCATGCCGAACTGTCGCAGCAGCGGAAATGCGTTCTGGTAAGCGTCGATGTAGCCGTCGTCGAAGGTCAGCACGACCGCGTGCTGGGGCAGCCGTTTGCCGCGCGACAGGGCGGCGTAGGCGTCGTCCAGCGTGATGGTCTGGTAGCCGTTGTCGCGCAGCCAGGATAAGTGGGAGGCGAACTGCTGCGGCGAGACGGACAGGTCCAGCCGGTACTCGTCGGACCCGTCGGGCGGCGTGCTGACGTAGTGGTACATGAGGATCGGGAGGCGCAGGCGGCGGCGCGTTTCGTCGGCGCGGGTCTGCGCGGCGGACGCGAACACCCACGCGATCAGCAGCAGGAGGGCGGCGGCGCGCAGCGCGCGGGATGGTCGGTGGGGAGGGTGGACATTGTGCATGCAGAAGACGATAGCAGCGCGTGCGCCGGGCGTCAATGGGATGAAGAGTAGTGAGAGAGCACGAAAAGCACCTGGATTCCATTCAAATGTCACAGGGGTAAGAATAATCTAACTTAAGAATATAGAAGTAATTAAACAAAAATTATAATGATATAATGTGCTTACATTGCATTCCGCTTTGTAGAACGATCCCGGAGGAATAGTGCTTTGTATGTACCACACCAAGTTTTTCCGGATCATTCTCGTGACCTTAGTCATGCTGTTCACTGGGTGTCAGGGAGCAAAGGTCCGAGTAAAATACGAGGTTCTGTTTGTTACAGTAACCATCGATACTTCTGGTCAAGTGAGTGTTTCAGCTTCAACACCGAAGTTTGTGACTCCGATTGGATCTTTCTCAGCCGGATTAGTTGTCGATCCTAACGCTTACTTTAAGAAAGATGACTTACTAATAGTTCGCTTCAATGGGGTTGAGAAGTTTTACGATTTGCATGGCAACGACGTTAGTGTCAGCTTTGAGAGCGATTATTATAAGGGAATCACCATCGAGACTTCTAATGGAAATGTTCTGGTAGATATCTGGACACCCTCATATGTACCGCCCGCAAGTGGAGGCAGCTTTGATACGGGATCGGTTCTGTCTGGTGAGCTTGTTCCAGGTAGCCATGCGAGAGTTCATACTACTGATGGCGATTCTCTACGTCTGCGAATAAAGCCTAGTGCTAGCGCAAACGTAGTTGTTGGTTTACCCAATGGGGTCGTCGTAACCATTGTGGATGGGCCTAAAACTGCTGACGGCTATACCTGGTGGAAAGTGCACACCTCAGATAATCAAGAGGGTTGGTGTGTGGAGAGTGCGGACGGAATTCAGACCCTGCAACGCTATTCCTCGGTATCTATACCTCACAATGATGGATCTTGTGGTGGAAAAAGTATCCGATTTTCTATTGGCGAGGAGGTAATTGTAAGCACTAAAGGCAATGCCTTGAGGATCTTGACTGATCCTACAGGGGGCGCGCTCGAGACGCGCGCTCAAGCTGTCTCCCAAGACCGACTACAGATCCTTGACGGGCCGATATGCGAATATTCGACACGTTACGATCAGGATATTCTTTACTGGTATATTTATTCCTATGCCGATAAAGTTCAAGGGTGGGTAGCCGATGGTATACAGATAGAGACTTGGCTCTGCCCTTTGTCAAACTCACGGTGTGATGAATAGCAGCATAGTCCAAAGCCTTGCCAGTGTTGCGTCGAATTGTAGTGCGGCTCACAACACTTGGATGGAGCTTTTTTCAGGTGTATACAATGCTTTTTAAAACTATTGGGATACACAAAAGACGGTCGGGTTGCAAACCCGCTCTTATAAAACGGTTTTAGATCCTGATATTAACTTTTAGCCTCCTCATCCCGGCCCCTTCCCCCACGCAAGCGAAGAAAAGGGGAAATTGACTCGGATACCGTATGTTGCGCGGGGGCCCAAACAGCGGGCGGGAAAAGCGCCGCGACCTCACCCCCGGCCCCTCTCCAATCAAGTTGGAGAGGGGAGACAAGCACGGTTCCATAATTCCGCAGGGGCGGGTGCGCGCGGCGGGCGGGGCTACTGGTAGCGCAGGATCTCCGAGATGGTCATGCGCGTAGCGGACAGGGCCGGGTACAGCGTCGAGGCGAGCGTCAGCGCGAACATGCTGATCAGCCCGACGCCGGGCACGTAGCTCGGGTAGTCGGCGGGGATCACCTCGCGGAACGGGGCGGCCTGGATCAGCATATCGCTGAGCGCGATGCTCAACGGCACGCCGACCGCCCAGGCGACGACGCCCACGATCACACCTTCGATCAAAAACTGCCGCGCCACCATGACCGAGGTCGCGCCGACGGAGCGCATCACGCCGATCTCGCGCCGCCGCTCGACCACGCCGATCGCGCTGATCGTCAGCAGGCCGATCCCGCCGACCAGCGCCATCAGCCCGGCGGCGACACCCATCACCCAGCCGACGCTGACGATGGTTTGCGCGATGGTGTCCGTCACGGCCAGTTGATTTTTGTGCACGGCCAGCGGGGTATAACGCGGGATGGTCAGCGCGAAGGTGTCGGGCTGGTCCAGGTTGATGTAGAACATTTCCGGCGAGGCGCTGCGGAAGTCGATGCCTTGCAGCGATTCGAGCGTTTCCCAATAGAGCGCAATCACCTGCATATTCGTGCCCTGGCTGAGCACCTCATCGGGCACGTCCTGCGCGAACATCTGGATCTGCGACGAGGAGATGTTCACGATTTGCTGGATGGGGTAGGCGCGCTCGTTGGCGTCGGTGTGCAGCGTCAGCTCGTCGCCTATCGCCAGATTCCCGGCGGTCGCCAGCGCCTGACTGATGATCAGGCCCGGCTCCTCAGGGTTAAACTCGGGCGTCAGCGCGCCGCCGATGGATTCGTCGATGCCGACCGCCCAAATGGCGTGCGTTTCCTGGCCGTCGGTGCTCAGGCTGACCCCCACCTGCGCCCAATAGGCGTTCGGGCTGGGCGCTTCCTGCACCTCCCCGACGAAATCCGCCAGGGCCTGCCACTCCATGAACGCGGTTTCGAGCGGGAAATCGGCCAGGGCGACGATGGTGAAGTCGCGCGTGGTGGCGCCCGTGGTCAGCCGGAGCGTGTCGCCCACCGACTTGTCGAGCTTGCTGGCGATTTGCGGCGTGATGATGATGCTGTCCGCCGTCAGCTCCGGCCAGGTGAGGTCGGATTCCAGTTTGAGATCGGGCAGGTTGACCGCCGCGACGCCCGTCACGAAGATGCTGTTGTCTTCCGAGGCGGATGGCTCGCTGCCGTCGTCCGGAGGCGTTTCTTCCAGGGGCGCGACGTTGACTTTAATCGCCACGCCCGGCTCGATCTCGCGGATCTCGTCCTCGGTGGCGGGGATGCCCTGCGCGATGCGCAGCAGCTCAAGCGCCTGCACGTCGGTGGCGACGTCATAGTTGAGCGTTTCGCGCATGCCGGTCACGACGCGGTTGAGCGTGTGGAAGACCGCGAAGACGCCCATAAACGCCGCAACCGCCAGCGCCAGCGAGAGAGTGGTCAGCGCGAGACGCGTCCAGCGCTGCAAAATGCTGTTGAGCGCCTGCCGGATCACCGGCCCGACGGGAATCCACTGCACGACACGCCCGGTCAGCCCGCGCCCGTAGCGCGCCTGCAAGCCCTGGTCGGTCATGGCTTCGAGGATCGTCACACGCAGGCCGTTGAGGATCGGCGGCAGGGCGGCGATCACCGGAACGCCCAGGCCGAGGCCAAGTCCCAGCGCGACTGCCGCCAGCGGCGGGGTGGCGTCTTCCAGGATCACGTTTGCCAGCGGCGCGGCGGCCAGCGCCGCCTGCTGCCCGATGTATGCGCCGACGATCATACCGGGGATCGTGCCGATCAGCCCGTAGGCCAACGCCGTGCCGATGTAGATCACGAAGATGTCCATCGTCGTCGCGCCCAGGGCTTTCATCGCGCCGATCTGCCGCCGCTGCTCGGTAATGACGGTCGAGATCACGTTGGTGACCAGGAAGCTCGACACGATCATCGCCACGACGCCCAGGATCGTCAGGATGCCGCTGAAGCGCTGCGCCCCGACCACGTAGAGATTTTGCTGCGGGTCGTCGGTCAGGGTGAACGAAATGCTGTAATCGGTCTCGTTGGTGATGTAGGGGCGGATGTCGCGCGCCTGCTGGCGGGCGGTGGCGAAGTTTTCGAAGCGCAGGTAGATCGAGCTGAGGCCCTTGAAGCCGACGATCTGCTGGGCGTCGTCGAAGGTTGCGAAGACGTTCGATTCGGCGCCATCGCTGCCCAGGTACACATAGGGCTGGTAGACCAATCCCACGATTCGCCACGATTCCTGAGGCCGCTCGGCGATGCCCGCCATCTCGACCGTCAGCGTATCCCCGATGTGCAGCCCGTAATGTTCCGCCATGCGCTGCTCAACGGCGACTTCGTGCTCGCCGTCGATCGGGTAGCGCCCGCGCAGCAGCCGGATCGGCTCCAGTTGGATCGCGCCAAAGGGCTTCGTATAGGCGAAAAGCTGCCCGGCGTGGAACTCTGTTTCCCCGGCGCCGCGCCAGGCGAATTCGTAGACGGCCTGGCCCTCGACGGCGGTGACACCCGGCCATTCGCGCAGGCGCTCCAGCGGGGCAAGCATATCCGCACTGGCCGCGGTGGGGGCGTCCAGAAAGATGCGGAACATCGCCAGCTCGTCGGGGCGCAGATCTTTTTGCATCTGGCGGGTGAGGAGCTGACCGAGGGTCGTCAGGATGACCACCCCGAGGACACCGATAAAAATACTCGCGCTTACCAGTACGGTCCGAATTTTCCGGGCGGCGATGTCGCGCCCGATCTTACGTAATCGTATTCCAATCACAGCTGCGGCCAATAGAGTCTCCGTGATGTCGTTCTGCGCATGATTGTACACGGTGTCTTCCAGGGCCGCCCAATGCGCATGTTAAACCATGACGTGAGGGCGGGGCGGATCACCCATTATGCCATTTGTGCGCCATAGCAAATGCCCCCGGCTCCTGATGGACACCGGGGGCGGGAACGAGCCAGCCTGATTGGATTGTGCATGTTATGCACGTCCACTTCCTTCGTCTCGGCAAAGGCAAGCGCAACCGCGACCTCACCCCCGGCCCCAAAGAGGCAGCGATTAGCCGTTAGCTGAGGGCCAAAAGCGACCTCACCCCCGGCCCCTCTCCAATCAAGTTGGAGAGGGGAGACAGGCAGGGTTTGAATCACATGTGGGCGAGGGGGAAACAGAGTTCTCCCTCGGCGCGCGGGGCCGTTTCTAGAGCTTCTGGCCCCCCATCCCCTGGCCCCTTCCCCCACGCAACCCTGTTGCGCGGGGACCCCCGGGGAGAAACGAGCGGAGCAATCCCCGCCCCTACGGATCATGAGGTCAATGGATAAGCGAGAAATCGGTTCTCTCGCTCAAAAAGTGCATAACAGCCTCTAGACGAAGCGGTCGTCGTCGATGGGCGGGACGAAGCCGCGCTTGCGCTTCAGCTTGCGGTCGGCGTAGTCTGAGACGACCTTCGTCCCGATCATGGCCTTCAGCAGCATACTCAGCCCGATCAGGATGAGGATGCCCGGCCACCAGAACCCTGTGAGCGCCAGGAACATGATTCCGAACGTCCACAAAATGCCGTCGAGATGCCACCACGTCAGATCGCCGCGCACCATGGCTCCGGCCAGCGAGGCCGCGCCCGCGACGGCGAGAATCCAGGGCCAGAAACCCAGCCCAAGCCAGAAAATCAGGCCGATACCGATCAGCACGAAAGCGGGCACGATCGCTTCCGGTACGTTATTTTCGCGTTCGTCGTTCTTGCGCTTTTCCTCGCTCATCTCGTGGGGTCTCCGCTAGACTGCCATGCTATCAGTGACGGTGTGCGCGCAGCGGACGCTCGTCCGCGTCGGGGTCGTAGGTTTCGGTGAACTGCCAGTCGTCGTCTTCGTACAGATCGGAATGGTTGTCGCCTTCGTACGGCAGCGGCAGGCCGCGCTTGCGCTTCTCTTTGGCCTGCTGGCTGGCGTAACGGCGCTGCATCTCGGCGCGGCGCATTTGATTGGCGCGGTCCAGGTCGCTGGGGTGGAAGACCGCCGTCAGCAGCGCGCTGCATCCCGCCAGGACCAGGATGCCCGGCCAGAGCAGGTGAGTCATGAACAGGAAGGGCAGGCCCAGCAGCCAGATCGTCGTTTGAATGGCGATCCAGAATCCTAACCAGCCGTGTTCGGCCAATAGAATTGGGAATGCGGTCAGCCAGATCAGGACCAGGATGCCCGGCCACAGGATATTGAGGAAAAACAGGCCAGCCAGCCCAAACAAAAATACCGCGCCCATAAAAATGGATACGCGTTCAGTGAGAGAGGGTCCCGAACTTTGCATGCGGCTTTTTATCCTTCGCGCAGCAGCACGATCGCTAAACGTTCTGACTCTATTGTACGTGCAAACTGCCAGTTGGTTGCAGACGGCGGTGGCGGTATGATCGCGCCGTTTCAACATTCCCATCATAATTGAGGGTGGGACCGTTCGAACCAACCAGAAAGGCATAACTCATGACCGACACCATCGCGCGGATGCCCGACCGGAAACGGATCGCCCTCGTCGCGCACGATGACCGCAAGCAGGATCTGCTGGAGTGGTGCAAGTTCAACCGCGAGCGGCTCAGCGAGCATATCCTGTGCGGGACCGGAACCACCGCGACCATTATCGCGCAGGCTTTGGGCCTGGAAGTAACCGCCCTTAAGAGCGGCCCGCTTGGCGGCGACCAGCAGCTTGGCGCGAAGATCGTGCAGTCGGAAATCGACCTGCTGATCTTCTTCTGGGACCCGCTCGAAACGCACCCCCACGATCCTGACGTGCGCGCGCTGCTGCGCGTAGCGACCATGCAGAATATCCCGGTCGCGCCCAACCGTTCTACCGCCGATTTTATTTTCTCCTCGCCGCTGATGATCGAACCCTATGACCGTCACGTATACGACTATGAGATGCGTCTCAAACGTGAGCGGATCATCGAGCAGGTACACCTGCCTACGGAATGATACGCATGGCTGAGGACATTATCATCCATTCTGGACACGAGGACTCCCCCAGCTCGGACGGTGACGCGCGCGTCGAGCATACGCAGCTTTCGCGCGAGGAATTGAGCGAGCTGGTCGATATCGTGCTGCTGGTCGGCCAGTCGATGCTGCTGTCGGGCGCGGCGAACTTCCGCACCGAGCAGACGATGGCGCAGATCGGGCTGGGCATGGGCGCGGACCGGCTGGAACTGTTCGTGACGACGACCGGCATCATCGCCACGGCGGTGAGCGGGTCCGAGCAGCGCACTCGCGTAGGGCGGGTGGGGCCGCTGGGCGTGAATATGGCGCAGGTGGTCGGTTATAACCGCCTGTCGCGGTACATGTCGCTGATCGGCGGCACGCTCGATTCGACGCGCCGCCAGGTGATGGCGATCAAAGCCAAGCCGCGCGATCTGCCCGCGTGGGCGACGATCCCGGCGGTGGGCCTTGCGTGCGGTGGCTTCGCGCAGAATCTCGGCGGCGGCTGGGGCGAATTCGCAGCGGCGACGCTGGGCGCGGCGCTGGCCCAGTGGACGCGCCTGAAGCTGCACGCGTTGGGCGTGAGCGCCTACGCGCTGACGGTCGTTTCGGCGTTTTTTGCGGTGCTGGCCGCATGGGGCATCTGCGAGGTGGCGGACTGTCCCCGCCCGGACCTCGCGGTGGCGGCGTCGGTGCTGCTGCTCGTGCCGGGCGTGCCGCTGGTGACCTCGGTGATCGATCTGACCAATCACGACATGGTGTCGGGGCTGGCGCGCGCCGCGCTGTCGATACTGCTGGCGCTGGCGATCGGCGTGGGCGTCATGCTGGCGCTGTGGGTGACGGGACTGCGGATTCTGCCATGAGCACTGCTGCGCTGTTGGAACAGGGATTTTGGGCTTTCGTGGCGACGCTGGGCTTCGCCGTGCTGTTTAACGTGCCCACGCGCATGCTGCTGATCTGCGGCGTGGCGGGCACCTTGGGGCACATGTGGAAGCGCGCGCTGATGGCGCACGGCATCGACGTGGTGATGTCTACCTACATCGGGGCGACGGTCGTGGGGCTGGTGGGGTATACGCAGGCGCGTTTTTTCCACATGCCGCGCCTGATCTTCACCGTGACGGGCATCATTCCGATGGTGCCCGGCGTCCCGGCCTTCGAGACGATGGTGTATTTCATGCGCGACGACATCCCCACCGGGTTAGAGACGCTGGTGCGCACCGGCCTCATCGGGGGGGCGATCGCGGTTGGACTGGTGACGGCGCGCCTGCTCGTCTCGTTCGGTGACAAGGACGACGGGTATAACCCGCGCGGCCTGTGGCAGCGGGGCATGGTCCAGTTCGAGGCGGGGCACCATAAAGGAGACTAGCGGCTGCCAGGCAGCGAGTAGCGGAGAGCGGTTAGCCGTTAGCGATTAGCTGAGAGCCAAGAGCAAGAGCAAAGGCAAAAAGCAGGGGCCGGGCGGAAAAGCGGGCGCGAAGAGCAAAGGCGACCTCACCCCCGGCCCCTCTCCAATCAAGTTGGAGAGGGGAGACGGGCAGCATTCGGCGGGTTTTGTAGGGGCGGGTTTCAAACCCGCCCTGGTTTTGTCTGGATTTAAAAGTTAAAGAGCATCAGACCCGCCCCTACAAGATCCTTCGGGCGGCGGCGCTGTTGTTTGCTGGGTGGGCGGGAAGTGGGTGGATTTAAAACTCAAAAAGCCTCAAACCCGTCCCCGGCAGATCGCGGGATAACGAGAGAGAGGAACCTGTGTTCTCGCTCGAAAAAGGTATGGCAGGCTCAGGCGCCGTAGAGGCGTACGTGGACTAGACTAGCACTGATCGGATCGCGGCCCAGTGTCGTCGTGCACCGAGTCGAGCGCCTGCTCGCGGGTTTGCTCGGCGGCACTGCGGTCAAGCCGCTGTTCCGATAGTTCCTGGCGGGATCGGCTTCCGATGTTCACGCCGTATTCCATACCTTCGCGGCGCAGTCCGCTGTGCTCACGATCGGCGCAACGAGCGGTGTCCAAAGGTTCGACGGCGGCCATGTCGGGCTGGGTGTGGCGACGTTCGCTTACCGGATCGACGCCTAACATTTCCCCATCTGGGATGGGACCGCTATGGGCTTCGGCCTGGAACAGCTCCGGGTCCTGGTGCTCGCCCGGTCCAGGGATGTTGTGTCGTTCGGTCACCGGTTTAATCCTTGCGCAACCCACGAAATTCAGGATTGGTTGACCCTCATTGTGCCGCCTTTCTCTAGAAAAAACAACGGCTCTGAGGAGCTTTTGCAAAAAATTTATAGGTTTTTAGGGAATAAGTACTATGCCCGTTCACTGTTCCCGTTAGGTGCTGTTCACGGTACGCTTGCAGATATGGGTTAGGGGCCTGTAATCGCGCTCCTACAATCCAGGCTAACTCGCTTGTTTCTCAGCTTTACCTTTCCGGCCCTCGTAGACCTGCATCGGGATGCTGGTCCGGCGCGAGATCGCCCCTGCCCAGCGGCCCGCATCGAGGCGGGACATCTGGATGCCCAACCCGCCCAGGCTGCCGTCTTCGCGCCGGTAGCTGAGGCGCAGCAGCGCGTTCGGAACCTGATGTACGCCGAGCGCCGCGCTAACCGCGATGCCGCGCAGATCCGCGAAGTGCAGCGTGGTCCTGCCATCGATCAGCAGGCGATCCGGCGCGAGGTAAGCCGTTCCATGGCCGGATTTCTCCCACCGGCCATAAATGTCCTGCCTGAACACGACAACCTCCGCCGGGCCGAGGTCGAATTCGCGCAGGGTCGGAATGCCTGCTACCTCGTAGATCAGGTTCGCCAGATCGAGCGGGGCCGGGACTCTGAAGGCGTAGATCTGCCACCGTCCGTCCCGTTCGATATGCAGCATCAGGGCCGTGGTCGTGCCGTCTTCGAGTGAGAGGTCCTTCAAGACCGCGCAGCTTGCCCACCGCAGCGCGGACAGGGGCAGCCGCAGCATCATCGGGTGATTCGCCACGCCGAACACAAGCCAGTTGTCCAGGATGCCGATGCCGCCGAGGACGCTTTTGGGACGGCTGTCGTGCGGTGCGGCGTAGTAATACGCGGGCACAGGGGCGATCCGCACGTCGCCCATCGTCAGCCACGCACGCTTGAGCGATCCCATGTTTTGCAGCAGGCTGTTCCGGCGCACCGGCTGCAGTTGTTGGATCCACTTGTTCACGACCGTGGTCGCCACAAAAAACAACGGGATCACGATTGCCATACAGCACAGTTGATCGAGCCAGTCGTTGGCCCCCGCGTTCACTGTTTTCCCCCCTCAAACGATTCCATGCCATCACAACCGGATAAGCGTTACCTGCTCCCGGTTTTTGCGCGGCGGGCTAATCCGCCAGTTTTTCTTCCTTGCCTTTGCGTTCGCCATAGACCTGCATTGGGATGCCGGTCCGGCGCGAGAGCGACTCTGCCCAGCGGTGCGCCTCGAGGCGAGACATCTGGAGGCCCAACCCGCCCAGGCTGCCGTCTTCGCGCCGGTAGCTGAGGCGCAGCAGCCGCGCCGTAACCTGGCCCAAGCCTCTTGCCGGACCAAGCGCGATCGCGTGCAGGTTGTTCAGGTTCAACGCTGGTGGTCCAGTGACCAGCAGGTGATCCGGCGCAAGGTAGGCTGTGCCGCGCGTCTGGTAATGCCACTGCCCGTAAATGTCCTGCTCGAATATGTCGATCTCCGCCGGGCCGAGGTCGAACTCGCGCATCACCGGCACGCCCACCCCTTCGTGGAAGCGGTGCGCCACGGCCAGCGGGTCAGAAGCCCTGAAGACGTGGATCTGCCACTTCGCGTCCTGTACCGCGTGTACTGCCAGGACCGTCGTCGCTCCATCTTCGATCGCACTGTTTTTCAGGATTGCGAAGCTTACCCACCGCAGCGCGGAAAGGGGCAGCCGGAGCGTGACCGGGTCATCCGCCATACCGAACACGAGCGCGTCGCCGAGCGCGCCGAGGCCGCCCAGCGTGCCGTTCCCCGTGACGCTCTGTGTGCCGAAGTAGTAGGCGGGTATCGGGTCGATTCGTACGGCGCCCTGCGTCAGCCATGCGCGCTTCAGCGCGCCCATATTCTGTGCCCGGTTGTGCTGCTTGATGGCTCGCCGTCCGGCTCGATCCGTGAGCATGGAGTGCGCGGTGGCAAGCATCACGATGATCGTGGTCAGGCAGAACAATTGAGCGAGCCAGTGGTTGGGCCCTGCGTGCATCGTTTTCCCCCATCAGGCGAAAAATCGACCTCCCAGAGCCATCATATCACGGGGCAGCGTCCCGACTGCCGGATGTCAGGTGAGCGGCAGGCAGGGGTCAGCGTGTCGTTGTGCGGCAGATGCGCGTGCGTGGCATTCTGTTATACACTAGAGCGTGATGGGGATTTGTAGTCCTCCCCATCCCCTGGCCCCTTCCCCCACGCACGCGGAGGGAAGGGGGAAAAGCAAGGGCAAAGGCAGACCTCACCCCCGGCCCCTCTCCAATCAAGTTGGAGAGGGGAGACAGGCGGTTTCGGCGGGTGGTTTGGGCGTCCTGATTGGCGGGGCGGGAAGAGCAAAGGCGGGCGGGTTACAAACCCGCCCCTACAGAACCCTTCGGATTGCGGCCTGTTGTTTCAGGGGCGGGCGCAAAGAGCAAGAGCCGGGCGGAGCAAGCCCCGCCCCTACGGATCACGGGTGACGGGTGGGGGAGGAACCAGTGTCCTCGCTCGAAAGGCAACAACAGGGCGGACGGATTCGCGCGGGTGGCGGGTGAACTTGAGGCATGCAGCGCTTTGAAATCGGGCGTTTTGACAAGGAAGGACCATTATCTATGAAAAAGTGGACCCTCATCCTGATGGTACTGGCGATGATGGCCGTGCCTGCACTGGCGTGCGGTTTCCCGCTGCCCGCCGGAACGGAAATGATGCGCATCAGCAAGGCCGTCTGCGCCGAGGGCGAAGCCCCCGAAAGCTGCCAGGAACGCCAGGACGCGTACCAGCTGATGGGCAAGCTCCAGTCGGTGCAGGTGGACGATCTCAACATGCACCTCGTGATCGACGCCGCCGAGGAGCAAATGGAAGCCAACCTGCAAGGCTCGTACGAGTACCAGTTGATCACGGCCAACGTCGGGCTGGGGGCCAACATCGATTCGCATTGGGAGACGGGCAACATCACCGACGCCACCGGCACCCAAACGCTGAACAACTACGAGATCATCGCCATTGGTGACCAGCTTTATCTGAGCCAGGACGGCGGCGAAACCTGGCAGACCGAAGCCGCGGACCAGACCACGCTGATCGGGCTGGGGATGTTCCTGGGGCTGGGCGGGCCGCTCGGCGCGTCGCTGGACCTGTACGCCGATCCGGGTATTTTCACCGTGACACTGGAGCCGGACGTCGAATATGACGGGCAGACGATGCACGTCCAGACGCTCGCGGTCGACTTGGAAAAGCTGTTGGCCTCACCCGACGCGGCGCTCGGCCTGCTCGAAGACGGCTTCGCCGTGGGCGGCGACCTGATGGGGATGAGCATGGAAGATCTGGGCATGACGCCGCAGCAGTTTGCGATGGTGCTGCCCATGATGCTGCCGGTGCTGGAAGGCACGACGTTCACCACGACGATCTATATCGGCGCGGACGACGGCTACATTCACTACGTGGCGGATGACTTCGTGCTGGCGATGGACGCATCCGCCTTCGATCCGTCCCAGTCCGCGATGGGCATGACGTACCAGATGTCCGGCTACCTGACCGCGCACAACCAGCCGGTGACCATCACCGCGCCCAGCAATGCGACCGAAGGCAGCGACGGACTGTTTGGCAACAGCGGCTTGTTCGGCAGCAGCGGGGTACTGCCCGATTCGACCGCGACACCGGGAGCGGGTGGCATTGGCGACGCGCTGTTCGGCTCGTCTAAGTAGCGGACTGCCACTACGGGTTGTTACGGCGTTTTTACTTTTTCTTTCTTGATGGGCAAGCGTTCTATCACTATACTGAAGTATGGTATGGGCTGCCGGGTGGCGGTCCAAAAACCGCTTGCCCTACAATCTTTGCAAAAGGTACGAGCTTGTAGGCGCACGTTCTTCAGGAATATGACCACAAGGAGGTCAGCTTTAGGATGAAGCATTTATCGCGTTTGATGTCTGTACTGGTGATTGTGGCTGTTTTGATGGGGATGCCCGCTCTGAGCGCGTTCGCGCAGGGCGATAATCCCGCTTGCGCGGGCCTGGAAGCGGCGGACTGCGAAGTTCTGACGGGCGCGACTGCGGCGATGGGGACCGTTAGCTCGTTCCGTATCCCGGCCTGGTCGTTCACCCTCACCGGCACCGATGGCACGGATAACATCGACATCAGCGCCAGCGGCAGCGGCGAATTCGTGATGCCGAGCGATCCGGCCAACCCCATGGACGGCCTGATGGTTCACCTCGTGATCGATTCGATCGAAGCGACCATTCCGGGCGAAGATCCCGTCTCGGACAGCGCTGAAGTCATCGTGGCGGACGGCATGACCTACGTCAACTACGGCGGCCAGTGGTACGGCGAAGAACTGACGGCAGAAGACGCCAGCACCTTCGGCGATCTGTTCAGCGGCTCGGCTTCCGGCTCGATGGGCCTCGACTCGCTGGGCATCGACATGACCGGCGTGGTGACCACGACGCGCGGCGCGGACGCCGACGCGGACGGCCAGGCGGTCCAGACCTACGTGACCTCGGTGGACGTGGGTGGCATGCTGACCGCTCTGCTCAGCTCGCCCAGCTTCGGCGCGCTGCTCGGTATGGGCATGGGCGCAGAAGGCGCGGACATGGGCATGGGCGACATGACCCCCGAAGATCTCCAGATGATCGGCGCGATGTTCGCCCCGATGCTGGCCGGCACGACCATCGAATTCACCCAGGGCATCGGCGTGGATGACAGCTACATCCACTCGGTCGCGCTGGACGTCGTGCTCAACCTGGACATCTCCATGTTCGATCCCGAAACCGCTCCGATCTCCGGCGAACTGCACTTCTCGGCGGGCGTCAGCGAGCACAACGGCTCCTTCACCGTCGAAGCTCCCGCGGAATACAGCCCGATGGAAGAGCTTGACGCGCAGGGCGGCCTCTTCGGCAACATGGGCATGTAGCATTCAACCGGATCACTCCGGTCGCTCAAAGCCTCCCGCTCAGCGGGAGGCTTTTTGTTTTGGCCGCGTCACGCGCTGCAACCCGGTGTGGTGTCGTGCGTAATGATATACTAGGTGCTGTTTTTCGCTTTTAGTAAGGCATTTCACTTCAGGAGGTGTACGGTCAATGCGTACGAGTTTTCGGTCGGTTTTGGCGTTCGTGCTGGTCGTGGTGTTTGCCGTGGGGATCGTTTCGCCCGCTGCCGCACAGGGTCCGCAGGACATGCTCTGTGGCGACCTGAGCGCGGACGACTGCGCCCTGCTGAACGGCGCGCAGACGGCGCTGTATGAGGTGTCGTCCTTCAGCGTCCCGAACGTGTCTTTTGAGATGAGCATCACCGTGCCGGAGGAGACGATGCGGATGCAGGGCAGCGGCTCGGCAGTCGTCAGCCTGTCGCCGGACGTGGTGGTCTCGCTGCGCGACCTCTCGACCACTACGGCGATGTTCGACTATACGCCGCTGTTCTCGCTGTTGGACCAGATCGATTCGGCGTGGGTCGAGCAAGTGCTGGCGGACTCGCTGCTTTCTTTCCGCGTCGATCAGTTTTCGATCGAACCGGCATCGTATGACAATCCGAGCCTGAGCGACGTGCAGTTTGCGTGGAAGGACGGCACGGCGTACCTGTTTTTGACGTCGCCCAACGGGGCCGAACAGTGGTTTGGCGAGGAATTCTCGCTGTCGCCGGACGACCGCGAGCAGATCGATGCCGCGATGGAGGAGCTCCGCGCGCAGATGGAGCTGGAACTGGGCGATCCTGACTATCTTCAGTCGATGGATACGCTGAACGAGCTTGCCGGGATCATGGACGGCCTGAGCACAGTTGTTTACGATCACGTCCAGACGGCGCGGCTGGCCGACGAGACGCGGGACGGGCAAACGCTGGCCGTGTTCGAGACCACGTTCGACATCGACGGGCTGCTGCACGATCCGGCCCTGCCGGGCGCGATCATCGACATGCTCAACGATCCGGCGTTCGTGGAGATGATGACGCAGGACGGCGCGGATTACGACCCGGGCGACGTCACCGAGTCGCAAATTCAGCTGCTGCTGCTGATGGCGGCGCTGTCGATCAAGGACACGACGTACCAGATTCACACCTGGGTGGGCGTGGAGAACGGTTACCTGTATCACGGCGACGCGACGCTCGCGCTGACGCTCGACATGGGGGCGGGTGACGCGGAGATGGCAAGCTCGGAAATGGGCATGATGCTCAATTACTCGCTGGATCTGGCGGACTTCAATGCCGTGACGCCGGACAGCGTCGAGACGCCTGCGGCTTACGCGTCGCTGGACGACATCGACGACTTCATGATGGGCGATTCCGGTATGATCACGGGCGCGCTGGAGCCGGGCGTCGAGCAAAGCGGGTCGTTCGACTACATGGGCGGGCGCGATCTGTACACGCTCGACCTGGAAGCGGGTGACGCCGTCACGCTGACGGTGAATACCGATTCCTACACGACGGTCGAGGTTTACGGGCCGGATGGCTTCCTGATGGACAGTCTCGATCCGCTGTTTGACGAAACGCTGGCGTTTGAGGCGGACGAGGCCGGGACGTATCTGGTGCAGATCCAGGACTCCTGGCAGGCCGAGTATCAGGTCCAGGCTGAGGTCGAGTAGAGGGCGTTACGCACTTCTGACCTCCGTCCTCTGACCCCTTTTCCCACGCAAGCGGAGGGAAGGGGAAATCGCTCCACGTAACCTTGCTGCGTGGGGATCCAGGGAAAAACGGGCGGAGCAAGCCCCGCCCCTACGGGGCATGAGGTCAGCGGACCAGGGAGAGAGCGGTTCTCTCGCTCAAAAAGCGCAAACATTCTCCAGGCCCGGGTTCTGCCTGAAGATCGACCATCCCCCGCCACCCCGCGGGGGATTTTTTGCGCGCCGCAGATTTTTAATTAGATCTTGATCCCCCTTATATCCCCACTTGATCGCAGCCTGATAAAACCAGACTATAGGCGATAAAGGTGTTCGGCAGCACCAGTTAAGCGGGGGCGAGAATGAACCTTCAAACCGGCAGTGACACGATGATCGAACAAAAGGGTGTGATGGATTTTTACGCCGACTTCGTCCGCTGCCGGAAGGCCGGTCAAAGCGGCGAACAGGCCTGGAACGCGCTTTCCGACGACGTCCGGCGGCTCGACCGGCGCGAGGTGATGCGCCTGATGACGCTCATCCGCGTGTGGGAATCCACCGACGGTTGCGCGTACCGAGCGGCACAGAGCATGCCGCCACACGCAATGGCGAACCCGGACGACAACGGCTCGCCGTCACGCGTCATCCGTCGCATTACGCCACGAGTCCCGCGCACGTCGCTGGCCCAAACCGGCCTGGTCGGCCCCCAGCCCAATTCGGTGTCGCGCCGGGTGCTGAACGCCGTGCATTCCGCCGGATTGAGCACCTTTTCCGACGATATGGCGTTGTATTTTCATGTGGCCGGTTATCCCGAGCCGCTGCGCATCCGGCCCTACCGCGCGCCCATGCTCATCGGGCGCTACGCGCCGGAAAGCTCGATCGTGCCGGACATCAACCTGGAACCGTACGGCGCGGCGCAGTGCGGCATGTCGCGGCTGCACGCGGAGCTGTGCCGCCAGGGGAACACGCTGGTGATTTCGGACATGAACAGCGTGAACCACACGTACGTGAACGGCGAGCAGCTTTCGCCCAAGGAAACGCGCGTCATGCGGGACGGCGACGAGCTTCGTTTCGGAACGCTGGTCGCACGCGTGCAGTTTGGTAGAGCCTGATCAGAGGTGATTCAGAGGGGTTGATGCAGATTAACAAAAAATCCGGTTAGCACCGCGACCTCACCCCCGACCCCTCTCCAGTCTGGGCTGGAGAGGGGAGAAAAGCCGCCTCGACGGGGTTTACAGGGACGGGTGGGCGGGGTTGTCCGGATTTAAAAGTTAAAGCGCATAAACACCCTCATACTCATTCAAACGCATAACGCAGCACGAAAGTGGCTCGGCGCGATGCACACTCATCGAGAGGGGGCTCGCCGAGCCAGAGTTGCATTTTCCTCCTTTGGACATGGCAGGACCCGGCTGGCGCACGGGTCCTGCCTGTTTTTAGCCCTGGGATGCGTCCGGGGGGCGGCGCGGACCGGGCACATGGCTTCGCCCGGCGGGCCAGCCCTCGCGCTGATCGGTGCGGCTGCCGTCGCTGGTTTCCGTCTGGTCGTGGAACAAAAGCTGGTGCGTCGGGAAGGGCAGATCGATCCCGTGCGTCAGCAGCTTGTGTTTGATGCCGCTCAGGACTCTATCGCGCGAGTCGAGCGCGTCGTGCTTACGCGGCGGCTGAATCCACCAGCGCACCCGCAGCACGACGCTGAAATCGGCCAGCTCGAACACCAGCACGTCCGGCGCGGGATCGTCCAGCACTTCGTCCAGCCCCTTGAGCACGTCCAGAATGATCGATTTGGCCTCGTCCACGTCGTCGCCATAACCGATGCCCACGTCATATTCCAGGCGTCGCACTTCGAACGCCGTGTTGACCATGACCACACCGGTGTACAGCTCCGCGTTGGGGATCACCACGCGGCGGCCATCGTAGGTGCGGATCGTGGTGGCGCGCGTCTGGATCTCCTCGACCGTGCCCTCGTAGTCGTCGACCACGATCTGATCCCCGATGCGGAACGGCTCGGTGAGCAGCAGCAGGATGCCGGAGAGGAAATTTTGCAGGATGTCGCGGAAGGCGAACCCGATCGCCACACTGCCGATGCCGAGCAGCTGGATCACCTGGGCGGGCGAGAAGTTGGGGAAGACGATCACCGAGGCGATGAGGATGCCCATCAGCACGGTGAACCACTGCGACAGCCGCCCCAGCACCAACCCCAGATTCGTGCTGCGGCGCGTGCGATCCGATACGCGGATCACGGCGAGGCGTACCCATCTGGACGCCGCGTAAAACAGGAAGAAGACCAATACCGCCACGAGGATATTGGGGATCAGGCGGATCAGTCCGTTGATCATGCCTTGAAGTTGTTTTATCGCTTCCGAGAAATCAATCTCCATCGTGCTTCCTTTTTGACCGGCCTGTGTATCGAATGTAACAAAAATCGCGGTCCGGTGGGTGGGGCAGGGTCACCAATCAAGTTGGAGAAGGGAGATAGGCAGGGTGGGAGGTGGGGGGATGCCCGGTGGGCGGGAGAGTGGGCAAGGGCGCAAAAAACGCGCCCCGGTTGGCCGGGACGCGTGGACTGTCTATGCGGTTGGAGACGACGCGCGATCAGGCGGTTTCGAGCGAGGTCGTTTGCGGGATCAGGTCGAGGTTGTGGCCCACGACTTCGAGGCCGCGCAGCGCTATGTCGAGCTGATCTTTGGTGTGCGTCGCCATGTAGCTCGTGCGCAGCAGGCTGCTGTTGGCCGGTACGCCGGGCGGCACGACCGGGTTGGTGTACACGCCTTCTTCGACCAGGGCGTGCCACGCCAGCACGGTGCGGTATTCGTCGCGGATCATGAGCGGGATGACCGGCGTCTGGCTGGGGCCGGTGTCGTAGCCCAGGCGATGCAGGCCCGCGCGCATGTATTCGGCGTTGTCCCACAGGCGCTGGACGTGTTCCGGCTCGCTCTCGATGACGTCGAGCGCGGCCAGCACGGCAGCGGCCTGCGGCGCGGGCAGGCTGGCGCTGAACAGCAGCGAGCGCGCGTTGTGCTGGATGTAGTGGATGGCCTGTTCGCTGCCCGCGATGAAGCCGCCGATCGAGGCGAACGACTTGCTGAACGTGCCCATGATCAGGTCCACTTCGTCCGTCAGACCGAAGTGCGCCGCCGTGCCGCGACCATCGGCCAGCACGCCCAGGCTGTGCGCGTCATCGACCATGATGCGCGCGCCGTACCGCTTGCAGATTTCCACCAGCGTCGGCAGGGGGGCGATGTCGCCGCCCATGCTGTATACGCCGTCCACGACCACCAGTTTACCGGCGTCTTCGGGGATGCGGCTCAGCGCTTTGTCGAGGCTGTCGGGGTCGTTGTGGTTGAAACGCCGCATCTCGCCACGGCTGAGCATACAGCCGTCCACGATGCTGGCGTGATCGTCCTTGTCGATGATCACGAAGTCGCCCTTTTGCACCAGGGCCGAGATCGTGCCGACGTTGGTCTGGTAACCGGTCGAAAAGACCAGCGCGGCTTCCTTGCCGACGAACTTCGCCAGCCGCCGGTCCAGCTCCAGGTGAAATTCGAGTGTGCCATTCAGGAAGCGGCTGCCGGTGCAGCTCGTCCCGAACTTTTCGATGGCGTCGATGGCCGCCTGCCGGACCTTCGGATGTGTCGTAAGGCCCAAATAGTTGTTTGAGCCGATCATCACCACTTCGTGCCCCTTGAAGATTGCCATCGTGCCTTCCGAGTCGCTTAGGGGCTGGAAGTAGGGGTAGACCCCCATCTCGATCGCTTCTTTGGCGCGAGTGAACGTTCGTGTTTTTTCAAATAGGTCCATTTAGTCGAGTCCTTGTGTGTCACCGCATGTCTGGTGCGGTGGTAGCTGTCGAGGCGAGGGCCGCATAGGCCGGACGGTCGGCAGCACTGCGTGCAAGGAGCACGTGCGCCCCCTATAGCTGCCCGTTATTCTAACCGACAGGCGTGAACTTGGCGACAATGCGCCACGCTGCCGGAACCGTGATTTTGCACAAGCGGCGGGTGCTTACCACTGCATATCCGGGATCGTTTCGCCGGGGACCGGCGGCGGTTCGCTGCCGGAATCGTCCGGCGGTGGGGTGTCTTTGGGCGGCGGCGGCGCGCTGCCGGC
>NZ_DAISHJ010000083.1:0-23252 GCF_036822615.1 Aggregatilinea sp.
CAAACGATTATGCTCAAAAGTGTCGTTCTCCCAGAACTTGATTGGAGAGGGGAGATAAGCCGCCCAACGGGGTTTGTAGGGGCGGGTTTCTAACCTGCCCTGGTTTTGTCCGGATTTGAAAATCACGCACACCTTGTGGCACATGAGGGATGACGAGATACCATGCCGATTTTGACGCGTGAGTTTTACACCCGCCCGGCGACGACCGTCGCGCGGGAGCTGTTGGGCGCGCTGCTGGTGCGCGAAATCGACGGGCAGCGCGTGAGCGGACTGATCGTCGAGACGGAAGCGTATACCGGGCTGGACGATATGGCGTCGCACGGGCGCAAGCGCCGCACGCCGCGCAACACGGTCATGTACGGCGCGCCGGGGCACGCCTACGTGTATTTCACCTACGGCATGCACTGGCTGCTGAACGCGGTCTGCGAGCCGGAGGATCAGCCCGCGGCGGTACTGCTGCGGGCGATCGATCCGCAGGAAGGGCAGACGATCATGGCCGCGAACCGGCCCGGACGTCCGCCCCGCGAATGGACCAGCGGCCCGGCGCGGCTGGCGAAGGCGCTCGCGGTGGCGCGGGACCAAAACGGCCTCGACCTGACGGATCAAGGCGGCGGGCTGTGGATCGAGGCGGGATCGCCCGTGCCGGACGAGCAGATGCGGACCGGGCCGCGCATCGGGTTGGGCAGCGTCGTGGAGCCGTGGCTCAGCATGCCGTGGCGGTTCTGGATCGCGGACAATCCGTTCGTGTCGCGGTAGGCGGCGGGGCGGCGCTTTAATGTTGACATTCGGAGACGTTGAAAAGCAAGGTCGGGTTGATGCAGTTTAATAAATGAATCCGGTCATCACCGCGACCTCACCCCCGACCCCTCTCCAATCAAGTTGGAGAGGGGAGACAGGCAGTCGACGGGAGTCCGTAGGGGCGGGTTTCTAACCCGCCCTGGTTGTGTCCGAATTCAAAAGTTAAAAAGCATCAACCCCGCCCCTACAAGACCGCGTTGGGCGGGAGCTTACCTCCAGGGGCCGGGGTCAGGTTTCACCAATAACCGGACTTTTGTGTCGACCCGCATCGTGTCGCATCACCCTCACGACAGGATAATCACGTGACCCTTACCAACCATTCGATCGATTCCCGCGCGCCGGAATGTCCGCCGCGCGGCGAAAATGTATTCCGGGTACTGGTCGGCGCGCAGGCGTTTATGGATGCGCTGTATGCGGATCTGGACGGCTGCACGCGCAGCCTGTACGCGCAGTTTATGACGTACGAAGGGGATACCAGCGGCGAGGCGTTTTCGGCGCTGCTGGCGGAAAAAGCCGCCGCCGGGCTGGATGTGCGACTGATGGTGGACGGTTATTCGGATGTGATTCTGAGCGACGTGTACCCGATCCTGGTGCACCGCCGGGGCGAGGTGCAGCGCGAGCTGGCGCGGACGCAGGGATTGTTCGAGCGGCTGCGCGCGGAGGGCGTCGGCGTGAAGCGGACCGCACCGCCCGGCGCGTTCAAGCAGTACATGCTCTACCGCAATCACAAAAAGATGGTGGTGCTGGACGAGCGGATCGCGTATGTGGGCGGGATCAATATTTCCGACCACAACTACGCGTGGCACGACTTCATGGTGCGCATGGAGGGGCCGCTGGCGGCGGATCTGGCGCGCGACTTCCTTTCGACGTGGGACGGCGCGACGATCCCGTTCACCGAGCGCAGGCCGGGCGGCGATTTCGTGCTCAACCAGTGCGCCGGGCGTTACTCGATCTTCGAAGAAGTGTTAGACATGATAGGGCGGGCGCGGCATTCGGTGGTGATCGAGTCGCCGTATTTGCTGGGCGATCACGTCGAGGCGGCGCTGCGGGCTGCCGCCGAGCGCGGGGTGGGGGTAACGATCATCCAGCCCGCACACAGCAACAAGCTGATGTACCGGATCTGGGTGCGCAAGCTGCGCCGCCGCCTGGATCACCCCAACGTGCGCATCTACGGCTACCGCGGCAGCGGCGGCATGACGCACGCCAAGCTGATCGTGGTGGACGATCAGTGGGCGAGCTTCGGATCGTTCAATATGATCGAGCTAGAGGGCCTGACGCAGAAGGAGCTGAACATCTTCAGCAGCGACCCGGCTCTGATCGCGCAGCTTAAGGCCGTCGTGGCGGTGGACCTCCAGGTGGCAGTACCTCTGACCCCACCGCGAACCTCCTGGGGTCGTTTTACGTATAGTATGCTGTACCACTTCTTCAGGTGGTGGACGCGCCGACTTTTACGCCGCCCAGACTGGAAGGCACTCTATTGCTAGGCAAGCTGCTGCATCGCTACCGGATTGAAATCAAGTACATCTTGCTTACCCTGGCGCTGCTGGTCGTGCTGGGGTGGTTGGCGTCGCGCAACGTTTTTGATCCCATCGAGGGCAAAGTCAACGAGGGTATGGACTTCCTGTCCGAATATGGACTGGTGGGCATGTTCATCATCGGGCTGCTGTCAAACACGACGCTGGTGATCATCGTGCCCTATACGCTGCCCATGCTGCCGCTGGTCGTGTATATGACCTCGCCGGTGGACGTGATCGCGCTCGGCGTGGCGACGGGCATCGGCTCCGGGCTTGGGGAGGCGCTGTCGTACGCGATCGCGCATACCATCGTCTCGCACGTGGACGATCTCGAAAAAAGCGCGTTGTTCCGCTGGACGCACGACAGCATCTCGCGGCGGCCCCACGTGATTCCGCTGCTGTTGTGGTTCGTGTCGGCGGTCCCGATCCCCGATCTGGCGGTGATCGTGCCGCTGGCGATGGTCAAGTACCCGTGGCAGAAGATCGTGCTGCCGATGGTGACGGGCAAGATCGTGCAGAACACGGCGGTCGCACTGGCGTTCAAGTACGCGGCGGATCGCGCCGAGGGGCTGGTGTCACGCGATATCAACTTCGACATCACCGCGATCATCGCCGTGCTGTTCATCATGGTGGTCGCGTATCAGATCGAATCGTCGCGGGGGAAGGACACGCAGCCCGCCGCGCTGACGCCGGGCGAGGAAACTTCCGGCGACCGGTAGGGGTGGAAAGCGGGCAGCGGTTAGCCGTTAGCTACAAGCAAAAACACTGCACCTCCGACCCGCTTCCAAGTTGATTGGAGTGGGGCCGGAGGTGAGTTTTTTTGCATATTCTTTTCAGGATTTCATTTATAGTTTGAATCAGGTCATGGTTGATGCGAGTGTCGTGGTATCTACCGACCACGATCGATCAACTCCAGGGGCGGGCCGCAGCTCAAAAGGATGAACTAAATATGCTTATCGGTGCGATGGATCTGCCATTTGTCTGGCAAGCCTGGGATCGAGACCGGCTGCAGCAGCACATGGACGCGCTTGCTCAGGCGGGCATCAATACGTTTATGGTCGAATCGGAGGCCAATATCTACAGTGAGGCTTTGATCAGCAGCGCGCACCGGGCGGGATTACAATTCTTCGGCGGCCTAAACTGCTTTTTTAACCCCGGCGCGCTTCAACAGCGCCCGGAACTGTACCCGATCGATCAGACCGGCGCGCGGTATCCCGTTCGCAGTTGGTATAACGCGGGCATCATTCCGACCGATGAAATGTATAATGCCGAACTGCGCAGCACGGTCAGCGAGTGGGTGAGAACTTACCCGATGGATGGCATTCTGTTGAATTTCATCCGTTGGCCGCTGTTCTGGGAATACGAACTCCGTCCCGACACGCCCCATCCGGTCCAGACTTCGTTTGACCCGCAGACCCTACGGCGCTTTCAGTCCACGACAGGCATCACGCTGCCTGCCTCCTGCCCGGATCCTGGCCAGCAAGCGGCCTGGATTTTAGCGCACCACACTCAGGAATGGACGGATTTCAAGTGCGATGTGATTACCAGCCTCGTTCGCCAGTTGGTGGACGAGATTCGGGCTGTGAAAGGTGCGGCGTTTCCCATCGGGTTGTGCCCGATCCCTGCGTTACCGGATGTGCTAGAACCCATTCTTGGACAGCGCCTCTCCGACCTCGCGCCGCTCGTTGATTTCGTCCTGCCCATGACGTACCACGCGATCGTGCACCAGCCGCTGGCATGGATTTCCAGCATTCTTGAGAGCATGAGAGAACACGCGCCCAGGAAGCTCGTTCCCTTTGTTCTGTCAACGACGGAGGAGGGATGGGCCGCGCTGCCAGATGACGACTGGGAAGCGATGGTCGATCTCGTCTTGTCCGACCAGGATACACAGGGCCTGACGTTTTTTATGGGAACTGGGCTGTTGACGAGTGGCCGCAGCAGCAGGCTCAAAACTCTTTTGGCCGGCTGTGCGGGATAGTGGGGTGTTGTACAGAAGCGGAGCGTGAGCGAAAAAAACAGAGGGCCGGTCGAACACCGCGCCCTCTGTGTGTTATGGCTGTGGTTGAGCAAGTGCAACGCGATCAGGCGGGCGCGGGGCTGCTGACGCGCAGTTGGCTGTAGACGTGCAGGAATGAGGCGACCGATTCGACGGTGGCGACCGCTTCGGGGATCAGATCGGGATGGCTGACCGAGCCCTGAAGGATCACGTTTTGGCCCCGCACGACGACCCGGATCGCTTCGTTGGCTGTGAAGGTATTACGCTTAAGTGCACGGACGATGAGGTGGTGTAGGGTTTGATGCTGGTAGTTCATGTTGTTGCTCCTCAATACCCGAGCCGAACACTGAAGCGGCGATGCGCAGCAGCTCCTCACAGTTCAGGCATCTATTAGTACCCCAATCCCCCATGCGTATCGCATTCTCGCATGATTCCGTGCTTTCCACAAGCGCAAAAAACTGAAATCCGTAACGGTTTCGTACGATAGGGTGGTCACTTTTGGGCGGGTGGTGAAGCACCGCCGCGCGTGCCCCCTACCGAAGGTCAGGTGTACAATCCGGGTGAAGGTTTTATATAATCGGGCTATGACACGCTTCTCGTGCACCGTCCCGGTGTTTCATCTACAATTAGAGCCACGCTGAGTTGAGCCTACCAAGAGCTTCAGGAGGACTGAATGGAACGCGAAGCAAAAATGAGGGGAAGAGTTTTATTCCGGCAGTGGTACGGGTTGGGCCTCGTGGTGGCCCTGGCGCTGGTCGCCGGGCTGTTCGCGCCGCTCGCCCTGGCCGCGCCGACGGCCCAGGATGAGGCCGTCATACGGGTAGGTTATCTCGGTGAGGTAGGCGACGAAGCAGCCCAGGGCATCCAGCTTGCAATCAGCCAGATTAACTCGGCGGGCGGCATCACCGCGCCGGACGGGACGTCGTACCGGCTGGAGATGGTGACGCCTGCGCCGGAGATGCTGTCGATGGCCGCGCTCGACGAGGCGGTTGAAGATCTCGCCCAGCAGGACGTGGTGGCAATCTTCGGGCCGAACGACAACGAAAGTTTCGACGAGGTGACGACTACCACGCTGGTCGATACACGCCTGCCCGTGCTGACGGCAGCGACCGGTAATTCCCTGACTACGGGCGACCTGGAAGGCCAGTTGTTCCGGCTGCGCGCGCCTGAGCGTATCTACAGCGAAGCGCTGGCGGCGTACATGGTGCAGGAACTAGGACTGACCTCGATCGCATTGGTGCAGGCGGACGTGGAATCGACCGAGGCGCTGGTGAACTTCGCGGGCGCGATGGGCGACGACCTGGAACCCGCGACGCAGGTGCAAATTCCCGGCGGGGCCGGGCTGGATGACGCCGTGATCGACCTGGGTGACCTGAATCCCGAGGCGATCGTGATGTGGGGCCCGCCGCAGTACGCGGCCAGCCTGCTGCGCCAACTGCGTGACGGCGGCTGGACCGGGCAGTTTGCTTACCGGCTGGCGGACGAAGCCGCGCGCGGCAACGATCTGCCCGACGCGGTGGCGGACGGCATGCTCGGCGTGACGTCGTGGGGCTATTCGTACGCGAGCGGCCCGTCGCAGATCTTCCTGCGCGATTACGTGAGCGCGTTCGGTGAAGTGCCGGGTCCGCTGGCCGTGGCGACGTATGACGGCGTGTGGGTGCTGCGCGCTGCCATCGTGAACGGCGGCGTCACGCCGGAAGAAATTCTGGCCGCGCTGGCCGGGGGCGCGCCGCAATCGCTGGTACAGGGCACGCTCAATCCGAGCGCGTACGGCAACGGCGACTTGATTCACAAGGCGATGATCTACGAGCTAGGGCCGTGGGGCGGCCTGACGGTGCTGGCGCAGTACATCGACGGCCAGCCGGTCGCACTGGACCAGGAAGCGCCGATCGTGGAGACGCCGGTCGCGCCGGTGACCACGCCGAACCCTGAGGTTGGCGAAGGCGCGTACGCGGTCGTGACGACCACGGCGCTGAACGTGCGGTCCGGCCCGGGCTTCAACTTCGACCAGATCGGGGAAGTGCAGCAGGGCGATTTGCTGGAAATTCTGGGCGCGGTGGCCGACTACAGCTGGCTGGTGATCAACTACCAGGGCGGCATCGGCTGGATCAAGGCGGAATTCGCCAACGTGACCGGCGACCTCGGTTCGATCCCGATCCTGCAGTCGCCCGCGACGCCCACGCCTGCCGTGACCGTGCCCCCGGCGGAAGGCAGTCTGGCCGATCTGCTGGTGGAAAGCGTCGTGCTGAACCCGTCGCAGCCGATCCCGAACCAGCCGTTCACCGCGACGGTCTCCGTCCGCAACGTGGGCGGCGGCGCGGCGGGACGCTTCGCCGTGGGCCTGACATTCGATCAGGTGAACTATATCAGCGGCTACATCGAAGGGCTGGCGAGCGGCCAGAGCGGCCAGATCCAGCTTTCGAGCACGGTGGTGGGCACGGGAACCGCGCAGATGGTGGTGACCGCCGACCTGAACAACGAGATCGCCGAAGCGAACGAGACGAACAACACGTTCGCGCAGACGGTGCAGTCCAGCGCGGCGACGCTGGCCGAGCAGGTGAACATCCAGTTGGCCGCCGGGACGCAGTTCGATCTGTACGGCGGCACGGTGGATTTTACGTGGGACGGCTATAACATCGCCATGGAAAACGGCGCGCGAATGGGCGTGCTGGGCGTGACGTATGAGGCCGCGTCCCCGAACGACATCACCGACGCGACCATCAACAACAGCGTCGGAATCGGATCCAACCAGGTGCAGCCCGGCACGGTGCTCGGCGTGATCACGGCGGAGGGCGCGCGTGCCGTGGCGCGTGTGGAGAACCGCCAGGACCAGACGGTATGGATCTCCTACAAGGTGTTCCAATAGGCTGGAACGCTGACCGGCTCTGCGGCCCGCTCAGGTGAATTTCACACGGCCCGATCTGATATGGATCGGGCCGTGTGTTGTGTGGGGCGCGCTGTGGACGGGGGAGGCAGCGGCGGTCGTCAGCAAAGGCCACCTCACCCCCGGCCCCTCTCCAACTTGATTGGAGAGGGGAGACAGGCACGGCCCTGAGTTCGTAGGGGTAGAGCTTGCTCTACCCGTTTTTTCTCTTAACGGGCGATGCTTGCATCGCCCCTACGAAAAGCACATTGTTCTGTTTTTCTCTCGACGGGGCTTCACGGAATGCGTGTGGGATTACAAATCTTCTGGTTGAGAGCAGGACGAAGCAACGTCACAGACCGGCCCCTGTAACGGCGAGGTCTAGGGAACGACAGGGCAGAGTGGAGGTCGAGCGGTGCCGGGCTAGTCGTCATCCCCGGCGGCGAGGGCGGCGGTGCAGTCGGCGCAGTAGCCGACGAAACACGAGTGCGCCGAGAGAACCGTCACGCCCAATTCGGCAGTGACCTGACGGCGGAAGTCGTCCACGATGTCCGGCTCGACGGGCACGATCGCGCCGCAGCGGCGGCAGGTCAGGGAATAGTGCTGGTGCACGGAGCGCAGGCGGTACTGCTCGCGGTCGTGGCCGTCGCCCACGATGCGCCCCTCGACCAGATCGAGCTGCTTGAACAGCGCCAGCGTGCGGTAGACCGTCGCAAGGCTGAGCGTCGCCCCGCGCAGTTGGGCCAGATCGAACAATTCCTCGGCATCCAGAAAGCCGCCGTGCGCGCGCAGCAGATCGATCAGCATCTGGCGCTGGGCGGTCAGGCGGTGTCCGGCCCCGGAAAATGCGCGCGTAATGCGGGCGTCGAGGTCGTCGGTTGGAGTGCGATCGGGCGAAACGCTCATGCGCGCCTCATTGGCCTGGATGTTCGATGATCCCATTATGCCACACCCTACAGGATTTAGCAGGTTCTGGCCCAAGTTATTAGTTTGTACTCATACTCGCGGCGAGGGGAAGAGTTAAGTATAGTTTTAAGGAGATTTGATCAGAATTTCACGTTGTCAATCTCTCAAAACTTTTCTTACAATCTTGAATGTCCCACCTGGTTTTTTGAGAGTCTCGTACTAAGGAGATTTATACATGAAGTCACACACGCTGCTTCGTTTCGTCATTGGCGTGCTGGCCGTGGCGCTCGTGCTTGGCGCTGCTGCCCCGTCGGCATGGGCGCAGGGCGATGAATCGCGCACGGTGACGGATGTGATGGGCCGCGAAGTCACGATTGACAGCGCGCCCCAGCGCATCGTCGGCATGAGCGCTTCGATCACCGAAGTGCTGTACGCGATTGGCGTCACGCCGGTTGGCGCGACCGCCGGTATCGACTATCCCGAAGCGGCGGCATCCCTGCCGACCTTCGGCACGGGCTACCAGCCGGACCTCGAAGCCCTGGCCGCGCTGGAGCCGGATCTGATCATCGGCAGCGCCGATCTCAATGCGCAGATTCTGGACCAGCTCGAAGCGATCGCGCCGACAGTGATCGTGTTGATCCAGACGCCTAGCGATGTTCCGGCAGTAATCCGGCTGGTGGGGCAGGCGACCTATCACGACACATCGGCGGAATATCTGGCGCACACGTACGATTCGCTGCTGACGCTGGTGCAGGACAGCGCGCCGGCTGACGGCCCGAGCGTGCTGATCATCGTGGGCACGCTGTCTACGCCGAACTACGGTAAGGCCTCGACGTACCTGGGCGGCATGGTGACCATGCTGGGCGGCACGGTGGTGGGCGACGATCAGCCCGACGCGGGCCCGTTCCCCGGCTACGCGCAGTTGAGCGTCGAGCAGGTGCTGGACGCCGATCCCGACTTCATTCTGACCATCACGCGCGGCGCGCCGGGCGCGACCCCGATCCCCGAAGAGATCGCCGCCGACTCGGTGTGGTCGTCGCTGAGCGCCGTGCAGAACGGCCACGTGTACGAACTGGATAACCGCCTGTTCCTCGAATCGCCGGGGCCGCGCGTGGTTGATGCCCTGATGCAGCTGCGCGGTATCCTCTACGGCGGCGGTATGCCGATGGCCGAACCTGCCGCGACCGAGTCCGCCGGATAGCAGACCCGGCAGACCCAACTCGAATTTGTTATGCTTAGATGCAGGGGTGTGCCTGATGTGCCCCTGCATGTTTTGGTATATGCCCCCGCGCGGCGGTGGTTTCCCCACAAGGCGGTATGACATTGAGCGTTGGTACGGCCTCTCCGGCCTCCCGTGACCTTGCAGCGCGCGAGCGGCAGCGGCTCGTGCGGCTGGCACTGATCGCGGGCTGCGGGCTGCTGCTGGCGGCGGCGATGATCTACGCGCTGACCGTTGGTACACAGAGCATCCCGGTGGATCAAGTGATCGCGGCGCTGCGCGATGACGCGGACGTCAAAAAGTCGGTGCTGATCATCGTGCGCGAAGTGCGCCTGCCGCGCGCGCTGGTCGGCGCGCTGGTGGGCCTCAACCTGTCCGTGTCGGGCGTGATGCTGCAAGGCGTCGTGCGGTCGCCGCTGGGCGATCCGTACGTGCTGGGCGTGTCGGCGGGCGGCGGGCTGGCGGCAGCGGTCGTGCTGCTGCAAACGGACGTGCCCGCGGGGGCGGTTCCCGCTGCCGCATTCGTCGGCGCGCTGATCGGTGCGTTGGTGGTGTACGCGGTCGCGTGGGATCGATCCGGCGCGTCGACGGTGCGGCTGGCGCTGGCAGGCGTGGCCGTGACCGCGACGATGAACGCGTTCACCACGACGGTGGTCGCCATGACGGTGACGGTCGGCGCGCAGGCCGTGTTTCAATGGCTGGTCGGCGGGCTGTATACGGCGGCGTGGGACGATTTCGACCTGATGTGGCCGTACACCGTGGTCGGGCTGATCGGTGCGCTGGCGCTCGCCCGGCGCGCGAACGTGCTGGCGCTGGGCGACGAACTCGCGCAGGGGCTGGGGCTGCGGGTTGAGCAGACGCGCTTTTTGATGGCGGCGGTGGCGGCGGTGCTGGCGGGCAGCTCGGTCGCGGTGGCGGGACTGGTCGCGTTCGTGGGGCTGCTGGTCCCTTATCTCGCGCGGCTGCTGGTCGGCTCCGATTATCGCTACCTGATCCCGGCCAGCGCGTTGTTGGGTGCGGCGCTGATGGTGGCGGCGGATACGGCGGCGCGGTTTACGCTCCCGGCGCTGCTGGGCCAGACCGGGATCGAGTTCCCGGTGGGCATATTGACGGCGGTGATCGGCGGGCCGCTGTTCCTGTGGCTGGTACGAGCGAGGCGGTCGCAATGGTAAACGGGCAGTCCGAAACGATCATTTTGCGCGCGGAAAAGCTCGAACTCGGCTACCGGCGCGGCGAAGCAGTGGTGCGCGATCTGCACCTGGACGTACAGCGCGGGGAGATCGTGACGCTGGTCGGGCCGAATGGGTCCGGCAAGAGCACAATTCTGCGCGCGATGGCGCGCATCCTCAGGCCGCGCGGCGGCGCGGTGTACCTCAACGGGGCGGCGATCCACCGCCTTTCGACGCGGAAAGTGGCGCAGGAGTTGGCGATTCTGCCGCAGCATCCCATCGCGCCGGGGGATCTGACCGTGCGGGATCTGGTGCAGCGCGGGCGCTTCGCGCGGCAGGCGTGGTGGCGCGCGTCGAATCTGCACGACCGCGACGTGATCGGGTGGGCGTTGGACTCGGCGGGGCTGACGGATCTGGCCGACCGGCGGCTGGGCACGCTTTCGGGCGGGGAGCGTCAGCGGGCGTGGATCGCGCTGGCGCTGGCGCAGGAGCCGGAGATCCTGCTGCTGGACGAGCCGACGACGTTTCTGGACATCAGCCACCAGCTCGAAGTGATGGCGCTGCTGCGCAAGCTCAACGCCGAGGACGGGCTGAGCATCGCCATGGTGCTGCACGATCTGAATCAGGCGGCGCGCTTCAGCCACCGGTTGATCGCCATTCACGAGGGCAGTGTATACGCGGCGGGCGCGCCGGACACCGTGCTGACGGAGGGGATGCTGCGCGAGGTGTTCCAGGTGGAGGGCGTGATCGGGCGCGATCCGCACACGGATGCGCCCGTCTTCACCCCGTTGTACTCGCTGCGCGGCGGCAGCGAACCGCGCGGTGATGCGGCGGACGGCTAGCCGTTCAGGCGCTCGTTCCGATCCTTGTTATACAGGTAGCCCAGAGCCACACCCAGGCCCACAAACATGGGCAGCGGGAACGCTTCTTTCAACAGCGCGAGGATGCTCAACAGCACGCCAAAGAGCGCGTTGAAGACGCCCAAAATCGCCAGCACGACGCCCGAAACGGCGCGCAGCACCGACGCGAGGCGCAGCAGCATAACGATCCCCAGGCCGACCAGCAAGATCTGGCCGATGGGTGACTCCGCGAATGGTTGGGTCGTGCTGCTCCGTTGTGTACGAGTTGCCATACTTACACTCCCAGTCTTAGTTTCTGCGTCCAATACGTCGATTCGTACGGAGATTATAGGGCTGAACCGGGACGGGTTGCCAAGCGGAAAGACGGTCGCGTGGAGAGGGGAGACAGGCAGGGTCCGGCGGGAATTTGTAGGGGCGTATCGCATACGCCCCGGTGCGTATGGGGTGGCGGGGCAAACAAAAAGGAGACGCGCCGCGTCCCCTTTGTCGTGCATCGGTGTGTTATGGCAGCGACCGGACTGGTCAGCCGCGCAGCCTGTGGTAGACGTACATCGCGCCGACGATGACACCGACCACGAACAACAGACTGGCGAGCATCTTGAGCAGGGCGACGACGAGTGACACCGCGACCAGCGCGATGAAGACTGCCAGAATGATCATGAAAGCACGGCCAATCAGTGAGCCGGTATTTTGCTGTGCCATGGTTTGTTCCTCCCATAGATGACTGCTTACACTACTCTATACGCGTAAGCCGGGCCGGGAGTTGCGGATCGGTTCAACGGGTTGCCGTGGCCGACCAGAACGCGGCCAGCGCCGCCGTGAAGCGCTCGCGTTCCTCCGCGAAGGGGGCGTGGCCGCTGCGCTCGAAAATGACCAGATCCGCGCCGGAGATCTTTTTCGCCAACTCGATGCTGCACCCGACCGGGGTTTGCGGATCGTAGCGGCCCACGGCGATCCAGGTAGGCACGCGGACTTCCCCCAGGCGCGCGCGAAAATCGAGGCGGCGGCTGGTCCGCGCCCAGCGCGAGCGGATCGGGGCGGGCTGGTGCTCGGCGTCCTCGCCGGCGGGCAGGGGCGGGATCAGGGAGATGTTACGGTACGAGACTTCCGCCATCAGGCGTTGGAGCCGGTTGTGATCGGCCAGGGTTGCGCCGCCGCGCCGCAGCCGCAGGCCGAGCGCCGCCATGCGCCAGAAACGCGGATCGCTCCATCCCCACCGGTACGGGATGGCGTTGTGCCGCCGTAGGGCGGGATAGCCGGACATCGAGCCGATCAGGGCCAGCCGCCGCACGCGGTCGGGGTGTTCCAATGCCAGCGCGAGGCTGCACAGGCTGCTCATGCTGTGGCCGATCACGTCGATGGGGCCGGAAACGCCGCTCGCGTCGAGCGCTTCGCACGCACAGTCGAGCATCTCGGACAGATCGACGCGGGCGGGGCGCGTGGAGCGGTACGCGCCGGGCGGATCGAAGCTGATCACGCGGCGGCCCATTTCGTGCAGGATCGAGGCGAGCGTGCCTTCCGCCGCCGGGACGCGCGTAAAACTGTGGGGATAGGGCATCAGCAGCACCGGATCGCCGCTGCCGTCGGCGTAAATCGCCAGCCCCTCGTGGATCGTGATCGGATCGGTCATCGTGCCTCCTTGAGCGCGGGTTGTTATGATTGTACCGTGACCGGCGAGTCGTGGAACTCGCTGCCGTTGTCGATAGAGGAGGAACGCTCGTGGACGAAAACCGTACCGTGAATATCGCTATTCAGGTCGTGCCGCTGGTGGACGACGCTTACGCCGTGGTGGACCGCGCGATCCGCGTGATCATGGACAGCGGCCTGAAGTACGAGGTCGGGCCGATGGAGACGACGATCGAAGGGCCGTTCGACGCGGCGTGGGCGGTGGCGCGCGAGGCGCATCTGGAATGCGTGCGCGCCGGGGCCGGGCAGGTTTTGAGCTACATCAAGGTGTACGACGGCACGCACGGGGCCAGCGATTCGATGGGCGAGCGCACGTCCCGGTACCGGTAAACAGCATGCTGCGAGGGGCGCGCAGCATGCCCGCCTGCGCGCCCCTCGCGGGGACTCATACTTCCCGTCTTAAGTTCCCACGATTCAGTTGCCAACGCCGATCAAGGTGTGCTACCCTGGAGTCATGAACCAACGTGACGAACCGCGCAGCATCCGGCAGATCACTGCGGCTCACACGATCCCTGGAACGCCCACGACTTCCTGGTCGTGAACGGCGCAGCATATGGCGCTTAAGCCAGTGGCGAGTGCGCAGTCCTGAACGTTCAATCTGCCGAGGCCTGACCGGAAACGGCCAGAGACCTGTTCGCCGGTTCGAGGGACCGGGGCCAACGTCCCAGTATCTGGTTGGCCGGAAGACGCACGTTTTTAAGAAGACTCAAATAATCGTCATATCGCACGGATCGCCCCCTTACCCCTGGGGGCGATTTTTGTTTTGCAGGCAAGCGGCAGTCGTTAGTTTTCAGGTGTGAGTCGCTAGTAAAAGCAGGGGAAACGGGGAACGGATGCCTGCGACAGTCCTGCTTTGGGCCTCTGCAATCACTAAAAACTAACGGCCAAGCGGGCTATCAAAAAGATCTGGCTTATAGTGCGGGTGAGGTGCTTTTTGCCAGATCATTTCGAGGATTCACTTAGCTGCTGTTTTTTTACAACGCGAAGCCGTCTACCTGATAGGGCGCGACCTTGACGCCGGGCAGCGCGGCGCGCAGGGCGTATTGCAGCGCGGCAAGCTGCGCCGCGACGTCCGCGTCCGCCAGGGGACGGATGCCCGCCTCGGCGGCGAGGGCCGGGTATTCCGTGCCGGGCGCAGGCACGTAGCGCGACAGGTACATGAGATCGCCGGGGCCGAGATCCATCGCGCGCACGGCCTCCACGGAGTGCTCGACGTGCGCCGCCGCGAAGCGATCCCCCCCGATGCCCGCCATCAGGATCACGCCCGCGCTCACGCCGCCCGCGCGCAGGGCGCGCACTGCCTCGACCGCATCCCGCGCCGTGCCGGGCTTGTTCAGGAAGCGCAGCAAATCGTCGTCGCCGGTTTCCAGGCCGATATAGGCGCGTTCCAGGCCCAGCGCGCGCAGCTCGGTCCAGTCGGCAGCGGACTTACGGCCCACGTCGAAAGCGCTCACGAACGAAAAGACCGGGCGCGGCGCGTCGGGCGTGCCGAAGACGGCCTGCGCCGTTTCCAGCAGGGCGCGCAGACGCGGCTGGGGAATGATCAGCGCGTTGGCGTCGGCCAGGAAAATGCCGCGCCGCAGGCTCAACCCCTCCCCGAAGAAGTCGCGCACGCCTTCACAGTGGGCGCGGAACGAGGCCGGGCTGTGAATGAGGAAGGTGCGGTCGCGGTAGAGGCCGCAAAACGTGCAGCGATTCCACGAGCAGCCCTCGGTGGCTTGCAGCACCAGCGCGAGGTACTGGTCGGGCGGGAGGATGCTCACCGGGCGGTACAGCCCGCGGTAGGCGCTGCCATCCTCGGCCAGACGATCCGGGCCAAACGCCAGAATTTTTGCCAGGGCTTCCCACAGCAGCAGACGATCGTTGGCGGGCAGGTCGAGCCGGGCCGCGACGGACGCCAGATCCGCCAGATGCGCGAAGACGGCATCGAGCAGGGCGGCGGCTTCGTCGGGAGGCAGCTCGCGCCGCCGGGCTTCCGGCCCGCCGCGTTCCAGCAGCCGGTGATCGAGCGTGCGCTGGTAGCTGCGCCCGTTCACAAACAGGCCCAGCAGCCGACCGGCGCGGTCGAAGCTGTAGCTTTCGCCAAAGGACGGCGAAACGACCAGCGACGCCCCTGCGAGGCTGGCGGTGATGGTGGTGGCGGTAGTGGGGTGTGCGGCGTGGATCGGCATGGGCAGGCAACAAAAATCTAAATTGGGCGGACGGAACGGTGCCCCGGTCCTCTGCAATCCGAGCGGCGAGCGGGGCAGGTAGAGGGGGACGGGATTTTTGCCCGTCCCCCATGTGTGCGTGTCGTTACAGCGTGTCGTCGTCGGAGACGTCGAGCGTGTCGTCTTCGGCGTAGGACGAGCCCGCGCCGGATGGGTTCGAGGCGATCGAACTGTTCCGCCGCGACACCATCGTGAAGCCGATCCCGACCAACGCCAGGAGCAGGACGCCACCCACGACGGCGGCGATGGTGGCCGTATTGCCGCCATTGTCCTCATCCGTGGATGAAGTGGCCGCACCGTCGTCGGACGATCCGCTGGCTGCGGACGCGGCTTCTTCCGTTGCAGGGGCGGGCGTGAGGGTGGCCGGTTCGACTACGACCGGCGTCTCCGCTTCTTCGGTGGCCTGCTGCTCCGCGCTGATCAGCACATCGCGCGCGCCGGAGCCGGAGGACGTCTCCATGCTGGTCGCGTCTTCGGTGGCCGCTTCCGCCGCGCCGGGTGCGGCTTCCGTGGCGTCGGAAGGAGTTTCGGTGGCGGTCGGCGAGACGTTCGTGAACAGGTCGGAGACGCTCGTGCCGTTCTTGACCTGATCGACTACCACACGCACGATCGGGATCGGCACGCCGCCGGTCCAGGTGCTGCCGTCGGGCAGCTCCAGGAACTGGAAGTCTTCATCGCCCGCCGCGAACAGCACCGCCGGTGTGCCGGTGACGCCGTAATCGTTGGCGCGGGTGTTATTCGTGCCAAGCAAAGCCTCGTACGTGCCCGCGTCGAGGCAGGCATTGAGCGCCTCGACGTCGATGCCGAGCGCTTCGTCGCCCAGCGTCTCCGCGATCTGGTCGCGGGTGTAGGCGACGGTATAGGTCAGCTCGCGGTAGCTGGCATACAGCGCTTCATAGGCCGTGTAGCCTTTGCCCTGTTCCGCCGCGCAGTAGAGCGCCTGTGTCGCCAGACCGGACGTGCCTTCGTTGCCGTTGAAGACCATCGGCGTCAGGTGGAACTGAAGGTTGCCCGGCTCGACTTCGAGCGCGATCAGGCGGTTCACGTCCAGCGAGTAGTCCGCGCAGTGCGGGCAGGACATTTCGAGGAATTCCATCATGCGCGCGGGCGCATCCGGGTCGCCGTAGATCAGCTCGCCGCTGTCGGCAAGGCTCTGCTGCCACGCCTCGTCCACGAGCGCGTAGTCGGGCAGGGGCGGGTCGAAAGTCAGGCTGTCGAGGATCGACTGCACCGCGTCGTCGCTGTCTTCGGGCGCGGTGGTCTGGAAGTACATGCTTTCCCCGATGCTGCCGTAGGGGGCCAGGATCAGGTGATGGACCGCGGACGTGTCGGCTTCGGTGAAGTTCACGGCGAAGCCATCGTTCCCGGCCAGCGTGTACGGCTCGACGTCCGCGCCGACCTGCTCGCCAACCGAGGCCAGCGCCGCATCGAGCGTGATGCCGGGGCCGAGCGTGGCGATGTAGTTGATCATGATGAACGCGCCGTCCCCATTCGCACGGGCTTCGGGCGAGACGAACGCCAGATCGAAGTCCTGCCCGCCGGAAACCGCGGTCCAGCCTTCCGGCAGCGCCGCCGTCACGCCGTATTCTTCCCAGGTGTAGGGCGTGGCGTCGCCACTCTGACGAGCGGGCACGGGCGTGCCGGGGCCGGTCCAGTAGGCGTCGGCGCGCAGCGGGTGCAGGGCGGACGTGGTGGTGCGCGAGAAGAAGCGCGACAGGTCATCGTCCAGGCGCTCGATGCTGGCGAGCATCGAGTCCGCCGTGGGCCGGAAGGCCTCCCACTGGTCCACATCTGCGCCGATGTTGATGAACAGGCCCTCGGAATTGTTTTGCAGGTCGATCACGATGTAGCGCAGGTAGACGGCGGGCGCGTCGCTTTCATCGACCACGTCATACAGCACGGCGGGATGGCCCGCGACGGTGATGTCAAGGATCGTCGGGGCGTCGCTGCCGTATTCGCTGGCGAGATCGGCGGCCACTTCGCGCAGATCGTTCCAGCCCTTGAGCGGGAAGGTCGAGCCTTGAACGAACTGGAAATCGAACGCGCCGTTTTCCAGATCCAGGGGCGGCGTGGCGCTGAAATAGTCCTCGCCCGCGTCCTGGCCGGTGTCGATCTGCCACCCGGCGGGCAGGTACATCGTGAGGCCGCCTTCGGCCCACGAGAAGCGCTGCTCAAGCTGGACGGACGCGACACTCTGCGAGATGCCGGTCGTCACGGGCGCGCCGGTGGAGGCGCTGCCGGGGAAGTGGATGCTGTCGCGGATCGCGTCGAAGTCGGGAGCGTAGGTGTCGAAGTCCGCTTCCGGCGCGCGGTAGCCCGCCGCGAGGAACGTGTCGGGATCGATCTTGATCAGGTAGACGCCGCCGCTCTGGGCCGGGTCGCGCTCGGCATCGGTGTACGTGACCAGCCGCGTCTCGTAGCCGCTGACCGTGCCCGATTCGGGCGTGCTGAACGTGCCGGGACGGCTGCCGACGATCAGATCGAGCACTTCGTCGATGTCGCTGCTGGGCGGCGACAGAAGGGCGATCACCACAAATTCCGGCCCGTTGCCCGCGCTGAGATCCGCGTCCGCCGGGGAAAGCGTCAGCTCGCCGGGAGTGTCGCCCGGTTCCATCACCCAATCGGTGGGATAGTCGAGCGTGTAGCCGTAGGTGCTTTCCGCATAGGTTTCCATCGCGCGCGCGGTGGAGTCCTGGTTGAACGGCACGGGCGTCGCATCCTGGGTGGAGGACGCCGCGCCGAACGTCACGCTGCGGCTGATAGCCTGGATCATGGGCAGGTAGGTCGATGCGTCGCCGCTGGAGACAATGTAGGCGATGCCGATGGTCGTGCCGTCATCGAGCGCTACGAGGGTTACGCCACCGGAGGCCGACGGGTTGGTCTGGACGAAGGTGAAGCTCCGGCTGGGGTAGTCATCTACCATGCCGGACTTGATCGCGCCGGTCTTGCCGCTGATGCTGGCGGCATAGGTCGCCGCGGCGTCGTCCAACTGGGCCGCCGTGGAACCGGGCAGGGCGAACAATACCAGTTCCGGCCCGTGCCCATCGCTGACGTCCAGATCCGCCGGGTGCACGCTGATCACATTGCCGGAAGCCACCGCAACCCAGGTATCTGGGAACAGGACGGTGGTGCTGTACGACTCCCAGGTATAGGACTGCGAGAGGTCGGTTGAGTTTTGAGCGTGTGCAGTGAAGGGACCAACCCCCAGACCGGCCAAGAGAACCAGTCCGGCAAGCAACGCAAGCGCGCGATATCTGATCATCAGTTCATTCTCCGTGTGTCTCCGCGTGTTTCCATTATAACAAAGCTGCGCCTCGCTGCATGAGCGCTTGATGAGCGTCGAATGGCGCGCGCAGGCCAATCGCCGGGCGGCACAGACAGTTTCAGACACTACCTGAACGCGCGGCCCGCCGTGGATCTGCTATACTGAGGCTGAAAAAATGGGGTAGACGGATTAAACACATGGACCAGGCGACGGAAAGCGCTTTACGACGCGCGTATCTCCTGATCAAAGCCGGGGACCGGGACGGCGCACGCGCGCTGATCATGCCGGTGCTGGCGTCGGAGCGCGATAACATCGACGCGTGGTGGCTGGCCGCGCACGCCGCGCCCACGCCGCCGGACGTGCGCGTGGCGCTGGATCAGGTGCTGCGGCTGAATCCCGAGCATCAGGCCGCCCGCGTGATGGGGGCGCGCCTCAGCCGTTTGCATCCCGAACTCGTGCTGGCGGATAAGCCCGCCGCCAAGCGCGCCCCGACCGTGCACAGCGGGCCGTCCAGTCACCGCTGGGTCTGGAACGTCGTGCTGGTGGCGGGGCTGGCCGCGTTTGCGTTCGGCGGCGCGGCGCTGGTGTCGTCGGTGATGGGCCTGACGTGGCTGAACGACGCGGTGACCGAGGTCGGGGAAACGGTCGGCCTCGACACGCACTCCGACGAGACGTATGGCACGGTCACGCTGAAAGACGCGGGCGCGGCCCCGGTCGATTACACCATCACGCAGATCAAGTCCGCGCCGAAGGGCGACGTGGCGACCGGGAACATGCTGGAGAAGGAGGCGCACGTCTGGACCTTCAGCGCGGAGCAGGGCCAGGACGTGATGGCAATGGTGCAGTTCACCGTCGCGGGGAACGCCGCGCACGTCGTGGAACTGCTCGATGTTGAGGGGCGCACGTTGGCGCAGGGTGTTGGGATGGCGAGCGACAGCGGCACGGTGACGCTGGTGTATACGCTGACGCAGACGGGATCGTATAAGCTGGTGATCTTCGGGCGTCCCGGCGGGCCGCGCGGTGCGTACGCGCTGGGGCTGGACGTCAGTTGAAAAGCAGTTTTTAGTTTGAAGTTTAAAGTTGTTAGTAGAGGCAGGGTCAAAGGGCTAGAGTCCGTTACGAACTGAGTGTAGAAACCTCACCCCCGGCCCCTCTCCAATCAAGTTGGAGAGGGGAGACGGGCAGCGCCAACGGGATTTTGTAAGGGCGGGTTTTTAACCCGCCCTGGTTTTCCCGGATTTAACGTTAAAGAGCATTACTCCGACCGCGGAGCACAAAACTAGGTGGGGCAAGCCTATCCCCTACGACGCTCGATCCTGGCGCGCGGTGTCAAGCGACCCCGGCATTTCACTGAACAGCCCACAACGCTCTACCGCCAACGGTTTTGGGCACTGCTTGCCCTGCGCATGACCGCCGTACGGGGCGGGGCGTCTCGACACCCGCCGTGCTTGGCGGTATGCTTGGCATTTGTAAGCGCCAATCACCTTTTAGGAGCAGGAATGGAACGTCCGTGGAAGTGGGGCGCGAGCCGCTGGCTGGCCGCGCTGCTGGTTGGATTGATGCTGGTTGGCGTGGGACTGCCCGCAGCCAGCGCACAGCAGGATGAGGTCACACGCGGGAAGGCCGAGCAGTGGCTGAAACGCACCCTGAACAAGCCGAATATGACGCTGGTGTCGTTCACGTATTCCGGCACAAGCTGGCCGGATTCGTCGATGGGCTGCCCGGCCCCGGAAGGCACGCCGATCGTCGAGGGCGTCATCAACGGCTACGAATGGTTCTTCCTGTTCGATAACATGGTGCGCTATGAAGTGCACAGCAATCTGGATGCCTCGCAGGTCGTGCTGTGCAGCGCGGTCAGCGCCACGTCGGACGTGATCCTGTCCACGTACAAGGCCGCGACGTACAGCCTGCTCGTGCCCGAAGCGTGGCTGAGTTTCCCCAACGAGGACGAAACCGAGGTCGTGTTTGGACCGCAGCAAACACTGGCGTGCGACCAGCCGGGCATGCGTCTGCGCGTGCTGGGGCGGGTGGCGAGCGGCATCACACCCGACGAGATGATCAACGAGCGGCTGGCCGAACTCGGCGCGACGGATGACATCACGGCGCGGCAGACCGCCGGGACATACGGACGCTGGACCGCGTACCAGACGCCGTGCGAGAGCGTCACGCAGCAGCACCGGCTGGCGGCGTTCGTGCGCTATGGCAGCGCGTACACAATCGAGCAGTGGGCCTCCGATGCGGACTTCGCGCAGTGGGACCAGCCGTTCATGGATATGCTGACCCAGTTCAAGCCGGGCGAGGGCACGCTGACGCCCGCCCAGTCATCGGGCGACGCGGCGCTGGCGGAGCAAATGCCCGCGCTGCCGATGGCGCACCTGTTTTTGGGCGACGTGTTCCTGGGCGCGCTGAACGATATCCCCGGGCGCAGCATCACCAGCGTCCCGACGCAGGACCGGCGCTACCTGGACTTTTCACCGGACGGCCTGACACTGTCGTTCGTGGACGTGACCGCCGGGCAGCTTCGCGTGCTGGACGCGGCGCAAGGCGTCTCGCCGCGTAAGATCGCGGTCAACGTGGACGCGACGTTCCCGCCCGCGTGGCGCGCGGACAGCCAGGAGATCGCCTATACGGTGGCGACGGGCACGACTGACGCCACCGGCGCGGCGCTGTTCGACCTGATGGCGGTCGCTGCGACGGGCGGCGAGCCGCGCACGCTGGGACAGTTCGCGTTTGGCGGCGGCTGCCCCACCGGCTATTCCGATCCCGCCGACCGCCCGTACTTTGAGGAAAGCGGGCCGCAGGGCATGGCGAATACGCTGGTGTGGATCTCCGACCAGCAGTTTTTGATCTCCACGCGCTGTGACGGCGGCGTGGGCTACCTCAACCTCGCGGACGGCACGATCGACGCGCGCTTCGCGGATATGCACAGCGGCGTGCTGTCGCCGGACCGGGCACGCTTTGCCGGACGCGGCCCGCAGGGGCTGGCGATCATCGACATGGCGAGCGGCGCGCGCACCGATCTGAGCGTGGGCGCGGACGCCAGCCAGCTCGCGTGGTCGCCGGACGGGGCGAGCCTCTATTACTCGACCACGCGCCTCACAGACGGCACGCTGTTCGATAAGGCGGCGGACGAGGAGCGCGGCCAGCAGATTTTCGGCTTCTGGCCGGTGCAGGTGGGCGTATACGAGCTGGGACTGGCCCGCGTCGATGTGGCGAGCGGCGAAAAGACCGACCTGTGGCGCGGGGAAGGCCGCGCGATCGGGCGTATCGCGCCGATCCCGGATGGCAGCGGCGTGGTCTTCAGCGTGATTTCCAGCAGCGTGCCCGTGGCCGAAATCTTCCAGGCCGGAGCCGATCCCACGACGCAGTACGAGGCGTGGCCCGGCCCGCTGCTGTATATGCTGCTCAACGGGCAGGACAGCGCGCGGCTGCTGGCTTATTCCGGCGCGCCCGTGTTCGCGTCCGTGACGCTCAACGCATCATCCGATCAGGCTGCGGAGGGACAGTAATGCAACCGAAAATTGCTCTGATCACCGTTCTGACCGACGACACGCCATTGATGCTTCATTTTTACCGCGACGTGCTGGGGTTCAAACCGCAAGGGGAAGTTGACGAGGCCAATCCGGGTTACGTCGAGTTCGCGCACGAGGGCGTGCGGTTTTCGCTGTGCTCGCGCTCGATCATGCAGCAGGCCACGGGCGATCCGTCGTTCGACGTGCCGCGCAGCGGGCAGTCGTTCGAGCTGGCGTTCCCCTGCGCGACGTACGACGAGGTGGACGCGACCTATGCCGCGCTGGTCGAGCAGGGCGCGACACCGGTCAAGGGTCCGGCGCTGATGCCGTGGGGCCAGCGCACCGCGTTTTTTGCCGATCCTGAGGGCAACATCCACGAGATTTTTGCCGATCCGCCCGCGTAAGAACGGCAGCGGTCAGTTTTTAGCAAGACAACAGGCAGGGTGGGGTATAAAGCCGCCCTGCCTTTCTATTTCTTCGGATTTGAAATTCCAGGCGCATCGATCGCTGCCCCATTTCGCCTTCGTTCGGGTGAACGGGGCCGCGCTGCGTTTGCGCCCGGCTTCGCTAACCTGTGTTTCCTCACGCTGCACAGTGCCCTTGTTCACTTTTCCGCGCCCGCGCTGGCCGTTTATGCTGGAAGAACAGGACCACGATTCATCCCGACCGCTTCCATATTCCCAGAAATTAGTTTAGGAGGAAACGGCGATGATCAGGGCTTTGTTCGGCATCTTCTTGGTGCTGCACGGCGTCGTGCACCTGCTGTATCTCGGCCAGAGCCAGCGCGTATTCGAGCTGCAACCGGGCATGGTATGGCCGGACGGCGCGTGGCTTTCGCGCAGTGTCGGCGTGGGGAGTCTGCGCACCGGGGCGAGCGTCGCGCTGGGCGTGGCGGCGCTTGGATTCGCAGCGGCGGGGATCGCGCTGCTGGCAGGGCAAGACTGGTGGCGTCCGGTTACGGTGGGGGCCGGTGTTTTTTCCGCGGCGGTGTACCTCGCGCTGTGGGACGGCACGGCGCGGCGGCTTGATAACCAGGGCGGCGTCGGGTTGCTGATCGACCTCGCGCTGGTGGCGATGGCGCTGCTGCGGTGGCCCGATTTCGGGTTGTAGCCGGGCGGGGAGCGAGGGAAATTAGAAAAGCAGGGCGGGTTGATGCGGTTGAATACCATAATCCGGGCATCACCGCGACCTCACCCCCAGCCCCCTTTCAAGGGTAGGTATTTCATTCTAGGGAGCATCAGCCCACGCATAAGG
>NZ_DAISHJ010000084.1:0-23227 GCF_036822615.1 Aggregatilinea sp.
TCCAGGCCGAGCGCCGTCCACTGCGTGCGCAGCGCGTCGATGCCCGCCTGCGGCCCGCCGACCAGCAGCAGATCGACCGCCGCGCCGTTTTTCGCCGCCAGCGCCACGGCGTCGATCAGCGTATCCAGGCCCTTGCCCATGCGCATGGTGTGCACCTGCCCCACGTAGCCGAGCACAACCGCGTCCGCGGGCAGGCCGAGCGCGGATCGCGCTTCCGCGCGCGTGGGTAGATCCGCGAATCGTGCCAGCCGCACGCCGTCGTGCTCCACCTGGAGGCGGGTCGCGCCGCGTTTGCGCAGCTCGTCCGCGAGGTGTGCCGTCACCGGGATCGCGCAGGCACGTCGCAGCACCCACGCCTGCATCCGCCTGCCGGGGCCGTGGTGAAGCTGGTGGACTTCGTAGACCAGCGCCGCGCGGGGCCGTACGAGGTGCGCCAGCGCCGCGATCCACACGTCGCGCGTGAAGATCACGTCGGGGTGGCGGAACAGGAGCCAGATCGCCAGCGACAGTAGATAGGTCAGCGTTTGCAGGGCGAAGGGAATCAACTGCCAGCGCACCGGCACGCGATCGATCAGGTCGAGCGTCGGCAGGCGGCGGAAGGCGAAGGTCCGCGTCACGCCGTAATAACTCCACAGGTCGCGCGCGCCGGCCAGATTTGGCACGCCGCGGCGGCGGGAGGTGACGAGCGTTACGTCATAGCCCGCCCCGGCCAGCGCCTCGGCCATCTGCACGATCTGCAAGCCGTGCGCTTTTTCGGTCGGCAGGCGGTTGTTGGCGAGGTAGAACAGGCGCGGCCCGCTCACCGGGCCCCTTCCCGCATCAGATCGACCATGCGCGCCATCAGGCGGTCCAGGCCGTGCTCGGCGGCGGTGCGCGCGCGCAGGTCCAGGCCCATCGCCGCGCGCTGCTCCGGCGTACGTTCCAGCAGCGCCGCGATGCGATCCGCGACGCCGGTTACGTCGTCGGGCCTGTCTACCGAGAGCGCCTCGCGGTGCTCGCCCAACAGGCTGTTGAACGCGGGATTGGAGACGATGACCGGGCAGCCGGTGAGCATCGCTTCCAACGCGGATTTGTCGAATAACCCGACCGGGCTGAGGTTGGTCACGATGGCGGTGCGGCGGTAGAGCGCGATCATGTCGCCCGGTTCGTGCGCGCCCAGGAACTTGAAGTAGTCCGCGCTGAAGCCCAGTTCGTTGCGCCGCCGGATCAACTGCTGCAAATATTCCTCGTCGCCGGGCGCGGCGGTCGTGCCGACCACGGCGAAGCGCACCGGGGGATTGCCGTAGCGGTCGCGCAGCAGGGCGGCGGCGTCGAGCAGAATGTGGTGGTGTTTGATCGGGCTGACGCGGCCCACGGCGATCACCAGCGGCGGATCGTCGGGGGGCTGGTTGCCGGGCGAATAGCGCTCGGTATCGACGCCGTGGCCCATGACGCGCACCTTCGGGCTTTGAATCGGGAAACTGGTCTCGGTCGCGGTGGTGATCCAGCGCGACGCGGCCAGCGCCAGCCGCAGCTCCAGGCTGACCTGCCGGTGCGTGAACCACAGCATTTGGGGCACGCGGAACGCGGTGGCGTAGGGCCCGGCCAGCCACGTATAACGCGGCGTCATGTGGCTGAAGATCACATCCGCGTTGTGGCCCAGATCCATCAGCGCGCGGTGGAAGCCCGCCAGTTCGCGCAGGCGGTTGTGGCCGCGCTCTTTGCCCATCGAGGTCACGGTCACATTGGCGGGCAGATCGGCTTTGCCCGCTTCCAGCGTCAGCACGTCGAGCTGATCGACGTGCGCGGCCAGCGCGCGAATCCAGCCTACGGTGAAGCCGCGCAGCCATTCCCGCTCGTCAACGAGCTGGACGATCATCAATACGCGCATAGAGTTACCTACTCCCAGTGTGACGCGTGGTATGCCGGGGGTGAGGTCTGCTTGCGACGGCATCATCTACCCTCCCGCAGGCGCGCGATCAGGTCGTGATAGCCGCGCGCGTAGCCTTCCACCACGCGGTCGGCGTCGAACTCCTGCACCGCCGCACGGCCCGCCTCGGCCAGCCGCGTGTGCAGATCGGCATCACTCAGCAGCAGCCGGATCTTGGCCGCGAGGTCGCCCACGCTCCAGTTCACCAGCAGCCCGTTTTCGCCGTCTTCGATCAGGTCGGCCATCACACCCACCGGCGTCGAGACGACAGGCACGCCGCACGCCATCGCCTCGACCGTGACGCGCGGCCCGCCCTCGGCGGTCGAGGCGCACACCACCAGACCCGCCTGGGTATACAGCCGCGCGACGCTGGCCGCGTCCGACTGGTGCGGGATGAACGTGACGTTGCCGCCCAGGCCCAGCGAAGCCACACGCTCCTTGAGCGCGCGCTCCAACGGGCCGCTGCCCAAAATACCAAGCCGCACGTTGGGATGTGTAATGCTCACCAGCTTGATCGCGCTCAGCAGTGTGAACAGGCCCTTGTTGGCCACCAGCCGCCCCACGAACAGCACGTCGTAGCGGCGCGGCTGATCGGGCAGGGGGTGGAACACGTCGAAGTCGATGTAGAGCGACGGCAGCACGAGGATCTTCTCGTCCGGCACGCGGAAGCGCCGCAGCAGGTCGGGCATCTGCCCGGCGTTGACCACGCGGAACGCGGCGGCCCAGCGCTTCGCCCAGCGAATATACATGAATGCGGTGCGGCGGTAGAGGCGCTCGCGGCGCGTCACGGCGCGGGGATAGCCCTCGACGTGGTGGATCTCGCTGACGACCGGCACGCCCGTCGCGCGTTTCAGCCGCCACGCACCCGCGCCGTTCAGGAACAGGCCGTAATCGTGACTGGCGATCAGCGCGTAGGGCCGTTCCGAGAGCAGCGCCGCGCCTTCCCGCGCGATGAAGGTGGGCTGCGCGATCTTGTGCGAGGGCGACGGGTGCACGTAGACGTTGCCGTACACTGCCCGCGGCTGCGCGCCCTTGGCGGGGGGACACAGGACGTCGATGCGGTCCCAGTAAGCCGCGAAACGTCCCAGCATCTGCAAAAACGTGCTGTCGCGCCCCTGCGCCACGGACGAATCGCCGCTGAGCATTAATAAGTTCATCGCCGCTCCTTCGCACCCTGCGCCGTGACTTCCAGCGCAGCGACCGTCTGGTCGACCAGTGTTTCCCAGCGGAAGCGCCGTAATCCTTCGCCCGCGTGGGCGGATAGCCGCGCCCGCGTCTCGCCCGCCAGCGCCGCGCGAATCGTCTTCACCAGCGCGGCAGGGTCCACGTAGGGCACCAGCAGGCCGTTGACGCCGTGCCGCACGACTTCGGGATTGCCGCCCTTGTCGCTGGCGATGACCGGCGTTCCGGCCAGCAGCGATTCCAACAGCGTATGCGACAGGCCCTCATAGCCGGAATAAAGCACGGTGTAATCCGCCGCGCGGAACAGCCGCGCCAGCCGCTCGCGCGGGACGCGCCCCGGCAGCGTGACCCGGTCCGCGAGACCTTCCGCCGCCGCGAGATCGCGCAGGTGCGCTTCTTCGGGACCATCTCCGGCGACCAGCAGCCGCACATCGGGGATCTGTGCCACGGCGCGAATCAGGTGATCGATCCCCTTCCACGCGGTCAGGCGGGCGGGAGCCAGCAGCAGCGGTCCCGGCCCCAGGCCGAGATCGGCGCGCGCTTCCTCTTGACTTAACACCGCAGCGCGGGCATCCGGTTCGAGCGCGTTGTAAATGACCTGCACGCGCTCCGGCGGTGCCCCCCACCCGATCACCATGCGCCGCAAATACTCGCTGGGCACGATGATGCGGTCCATGCGCTGCACTTCGCGGGCGCGCATCCGCTTCACCGCCTCCACACGCGGGTCGTAGCGGCGCGTCTGAAAGACGTCGATGTCTTCCGTGGCGGGAATCCAGCCCTTATTGACCGAGCGTTCCCAGGCCAGATCGCCCACGACCTTGAGCACACGCGGCACGCGGCCATAGCCGATCAGCGGCAGGCCGAGGCTGTTGACGAACACGAGATCGGCGGAGGCCAGTTCGCGGCGGGCGGCGCGGGCATAGTCCGCCATGCGCAGCGGCAGCGACCGGCGCGGGATGCGCGTCACGGGGTACGGGTAGTCGCCGCCGGACGGATCACCGAAGGCCAGCACGCGCACGTCGTGACCGCGCGCCTGGACGGCGGGCAGCAGGCGATAGAGATAGGTAGCAGGACCGCCTGACTCCGGGTGGAAGATGCCAGAGGCGACAAAAATACGCATATCGGGCCGATCTGTGTTGGGTTGGTACTGCGAAATACGAATGGCAGGCGTGCCGTTGATCCTGCCGTTTAGGCTGGGCGTTACGCTTCTACTGCGCGGCTGAGTCCTTCGGCCTCGCAGCGTATCTCGTAGCAGCGTTTGACCAGCGGGTTCACCAGCGATTCGGAATCGATCTGCCGCAGACGGCGTTTGCCCGTGCGCCGGTCGAGCATGGCGACGGCCTTAATAATGGGATCGGGCGAGACGAGGGCGTCCTCGATAGATATTTCAAGGTACATTTCGAGCGCCTCTTCAAAGTCCCAGACCGACACCATGCCACGCTGACGGAGTTCCTCTTTTGCGGCGTCATGTGCCGCATAATAATCCCCGACGCGGCCACTTGCCTGTATTTCCTGTTCCCGCTCAGACAATTCTTGCAGCCAGACCACTGAAGAAAGTGTCAGAATTTCCTGCTTGTCCAGCGTGATCCAGGCCCTGGTCATAATCTGGCTCTTCCCAGGCCCATACTGCGCACGGTGATACTGAAGGCGGCCCTTCAGGGAGGGCGCCAACAGATCCTCTATGGCTTTCTTAAGCCCGGTCCACCGCATTTTGACAAAGACTCTTTCGCAACAGTGCCCTTCAAAAAATGAAGTGGCTGTATGGTAATTTCATTCATTTGAACGGCTGGAACCAAACGGGGAACCGGGCAGGCGCATGATGTTCGGCTGCGCCTGCCCTCCCCCTGAATATGACTATAACCGGACGATCCGCGCCGTGCCAGTGTGTCCCTTGGTGGCGTTGCGCGTGTCGATCACCAGCTTCGCGTGGCTGAGGATGAAATCGACGTCGTAGGCGCTGTGGTTGGTCACGATCACCACACAGTCCTGCGCGGCCAGCCATTCGGCGGTCAGTTCGACGCTGCTAGCTTTGCGCTCGCCGGACAGGCGCACGCTGGCGACGAACGGATCGTTGAAGCTGACTGCTGCGCCCTTGTTTTCGAGCAGCTCGTAGATATCCAGCGCGGGGGATTCGCGCACGTCGTCGATGTCGCGCTTGTAGGCCATGCCCAGCACGCCGATGGTGGAGCCGTGCAGCGCTTTGCCCTCGTCGTTGAGCGCTTCCATGACCATGCTCACGACGTGATAGGGCATCTGCGTGTTGACCTCGCTCGCCAGATCGATGAAGCGGGCGGTGTAGTTCAGCGCGCGCAGCTTCCAGCTCAGGTAGAGCGGATCGATCGGGATGCAGTGCCCGCCCAGGCCGGGGCCGGGGTAAAACGGCATGAAGCCGAACGGCTTGGTGCTGGCTGCGTCGATAACTTCCCACACGTTGACGCCCAGCCGGTTGCACATCAGCGCCATTTCGTTGACGAGACCGATGTTCACCGCGCGGAACGTGTTTTCCAGCAGCTTGACCATCTCCGCTGCCGCCGTGGACGACACCGGCACGACGTGATCGACCGCCGGTTCGTACAGCGCGGTGACCACCTCGACGCAGGCGGGCGTCACGCCGCCGACGACCTTCGGCGTATTGCGCACGCCGTAAACCGGGTTGCCGGGATCGACGCGTTCCGGCGAGAAGGCCACAAACACGTCCTCGCCCACGGTCAGGCCGTTCTTGAGCAGGCGCGGCAGAACCACTTCGTCGGTTGTGCCGGGATAGGTCGTGCTTTCGAGCACGACGAGCATGCCCGCATGGCAGATCGTCGCCACGTTGGTCGCCGCATCGATGACGTAGCTCATGTCGGGATCTTTGGTCTTGCGCAGGGGCGTGGGCACGCAAATGCTGACGGTGTCCGCCTCGGCCAGATCGGCGTAGGACGTGGTGGCGCGCAAACACCCGGTTTCGACCAGGGGCGCGAGTTCTTCGGTGGGCACGTCGGGGATATAGCTCACCCCGGCGTTCAACTGATCGACCTTCTGTGGGTTGAGGTCCAGCCCGACCACGCGGTATCCGGCGCGGGCGAACTCGACGGCGAGCGGGAGGCCCACATAGCCCATGCCCACGATCCCCACTGTCGCGGTCCGGTTATGCAGGCGGTCCAAAAGTTGCTGCTTGTAGTCCATGCTCACATCCCCCAGAGCCTACTCAATCTTACGTAAAAAAGGTGTGGCCCAAACGCTTCGCATTATAGCCCGCTGATTTACCCCCGCACAATGACCGTTCGCCCGCGCTTGGCTGACGAGTGTCACGATTCGGGGCCGGGCGCACCCTCGCGGGAACGGCGGCGGCACGGTATACTTGGCGCACAAAATCGCCAACCTCACCGGCCCGCGCCGGTTCTTTACCGTAGTCAGGATAGACCCCCATGCGACTAGGAATCATCGGCCTGCCCAACAGCGGCAAGACGACCGTGTTTAACGCCCTGACGGGCAGCGATCTCCCGACCGAGCCGGTATCTTCGGGTCAGCTCGAAGTGCACACCGCCGTGGTGGCTGTGCCCGACGAGCGCGTGGACCGCCTCGCGGAGATCTACCATCCCAAGAAGACGACCTACACCACGATTACGTATACCGACATCGGCGGGCTGGACAAGGGCATCGGTGAGGGCGGCCTGACCGGGCCGATGCGCAACGAACTGCAGCAGCTCGACGGCTTCCTGCACATCGTGCGCGCCTTTACCGACGAATCCGTGCCGCACCCGCAGGAGACGGTCGATCCGATCCGCGACCTGCACACCATCGACGCGGAATTCCTGCTGCTGGACCAGATCACGATCGAGAACCGCCTCGCGCGGCTGGGCGAGGAAAAGCAGAAGGGCAAGATCGACAACAAGCAGGCCCACGCCGACGAAACCGCCCTGCTCGAACGGCTGCACACGCAGCTCGAAGCCGAGCAGCCCCTGCGCGACCTGGACCTGACCGACGACGAGCACAAGATGCTGCGCGGTTACGGCCTGATGTCGCTCAAGCCGGTGATGGTGATCTTCAACATGGGCGACGAGGGCAGCGATCCCGCCGAGGGCCTGGACTACGACCACAAGCGTACGGTCGTGCTGAGCCTGCGCGGGAAGCTCGAAGCCGAGATCGCGCAGTTGGACGATCCCGACGACGTGGCGATGTTCCTGGGCGAATACAACATCGACGAGCCGAGCCGCAACCGCGTGATCCGCCTCTCGTACGAGCTGCTGAACATCCACTCGTTCCTGACGTACGGCGAGGACGAGGTGCGCGCGTGGAGCCTGCGTAAAGGCGCGACGTCGGTTGAGGCGGCGGGCACGATTCACTCCGACCTGGCGCGCGGCTTCATCCGCGCTGAGGTGGTGCCCTACGCGGAATTCATCGTCTCGAACGGCAACCTTGCGGACGTGAAATCGCGCGGCAAGATGCGCCTCGAAGGGAAAGAGTACATCGTGCAGGACGGCGATATGCTGGTGATCCGCTTCGCGGTATAAGACACGACGATACGCAAGCAGTCTCAAACGCCCGGCGACGAACCGGGCGTTTTTTGTTCTTGGGTGGTTTGGGTCCGCTGCTGCGGTGCCGTTTGGCGGGTTTTATGCTAAGATGGATAGAACATGCGTGCGATTCATTGGAGGCAGCCATGTTCAAGGACACGCAAGCATTTTCGGGCTTTTCGACGAACGACATCGCAGCCGCAAAGCAGTTTTACGGCGAGACGCTCGGACTGGACGTGTCCGAAGCGCACGGCATGCTGTTCCTGCACATCGCGGGCGGGCATGACATTCTGGTGTATCCGAAGGACAATCACGTCCCGGCGACCTACACCATCCTCAATTTCCCGGTCGAGGACGTCGAGGCGGCGGTGGACGAGCTGACCCGGCGCGGCGTGCCGTTCGAGCACTACGAGGGCATGCCGATGGATGCGAAGGGCATCATGCGCGGCGACGGCTCGACCATCGCGTGGTTCACCGACCCCGCCGGGAATATCCTGTCGGTGCTTGAGGCGGGCTAGCTCAGGCCGGGATCGATCACCCAGCGCCCAAGCGTGGCGGTCGCTGCGGGATCGGTCGGGATCGCTTCGACCAGCAGCCGCCCATCCTCGCCATACCATTCGACTGTCACTCTAAACGTGTCCGTTGCCTGGATCTTAGTGACGGGCACTTGTGTTTGCGCCGCGACGTCCAGCACAAAGGTTTGGTGTTCACCTACTACAATCAGCGCAGAACTGCTCGGCGACCAAAACACAGACGTGCTCAAGTCAGTAAACGGCTTGAAAAAATCGCTGCTACTTTTATCCCACGGATCGATGCTGAACTCGAACGCCATCTTGTTTTCAATCAAATCGAATATGACGAGCCGGGGATCAGACCAGGGATTATGAGTGAAGAGGTCTCGATTTTTCGAGTGCAAATCATCGAGCACAAGCAGCAAGTATCTGCCGTCTGGCGAAAAAGATCCTATTTCATTGACTCCTTCAATTGGAAGGGTGCGAATAGCATATTTGTTTAGGTCAGCAATATGGACCTCAGGCGTTAATGTATAAGTTTCTTTTCCCAGTTGTGGCGCACTGTACAGGTAAGCCAGTTGCTGCGACGGTTCATAAACGGTGATATCGGCAGGCTGCAAGCAAATTGTTGCCTCAATATCGCGTGAAATCAACGTGTTCAGGTCGGTAATACTCACCGCGCAGTACTCCGGCGGATATGGTGCGCTAAGAATACGAAGTCGAACGAGTAAATCAGCCGTATCCCAAAAAACGTTCTCCGCTGGGACGTCTGCACCCAGATCCAAAACATCAACAAATTGCAGCGCGACAACGAAACGATCTTCCCAAACAGACCATGACTCGTCCGAAACAAATGCGCGAACAAGCACGCGATCATCTGCTAGCCACTTCTCGGCTTCGATGTTTTCCCAATTCGTGCAAATGGGAACTGATCCCGCGGGAGGAAACAGGTGCTTGATGACGATTGCCGAATGCAAATCCGAATCGCCGAGTGTATATCTGCAGTCTTCTTGATAGTCAGGGAGGTACGTAGTTCCCTCGATGTAGTAACGCCATTGCGGCGACCAGTACGGCAGCCAGGAGGTCGTATGTGCTGACACTTCTTCCAGCGGCACAATTTCGTCCTTCACCGCGTCGTAGAACCGCGTTTCGCGCGTTGCCAGTTCCGACTCTGCCCGCACGGTGTAGGCGAGGTAGCGTCCATCCGGCGACCACATGTCCTCATTGCCGCAGGAACCGCAGTGCGGTCCATGCAGTGGAGCCTGGGTGCAGTCTGCCGGATCGATCACCCGTGTGTCGCCCGTTTGCTGGTCGTAAAGGGCAACGCCATTCTCGGTGCACCGGCTGGCCGGTCGTGACAGGGCCGCTGTCAGCGAGCGCGGCGGGAGTTCCTCGACGAGCTGATCCGCGAAGATGACGTCGTTGGCATCGAGGGCCGGGGCGGTCGCTTGCGGATCGGGTGATCCGTGTGCGGATGGGGAATCCAGCGTGAACAGGAGCGCGAGCGCAACGCACGCCAGCAAGGGAACCGCGCGAAGGGCAGCGGATCGGCTCATGCCAGATGCTCCTCGAACCACGCCACGACGCGGGCGTTGTAGTCGTCGGGGTGCAGCGGGTACGCCTCGCGGTGACCCGCGTCGGGCACGGCCCACACCTCGACCGGGCCGGAGACGGCGTCCGCCAGCACGCGCAGGTCGTCAGTGGACACGAACGGATCGCGCTCGCCGTGAATGAACAGCGTCGGGGCGGTGACGTGCCGCGCGGTGGCGATCGGGTTGGCGTCATAGATGGTGTGCCGCGCGCGCAGCGCCCCAACCCGCAGCGTCAGCCACGCCAAAGGATTCACCAGCGGTTCCGGCAGGCCGTGATGCCGCAGCCAGCTCGCCAGCAGCCCCGTTACACGCGGATAGGCTCCATCCACGACCAGTGCCGCGATGCGTTCGTCGTAGGCCGCCACTTGCAGTGTCGTTCCCGCCCCCATACTCAGGCTGAGTATGCCCACGCGCTGCGCGCCGCGCGCCGCCAGAAAATCGAGCGCGCCGAGCAGGTCGTACTGCTCCAATGCGCCAAGCGTCACCAGCCGCCCCTCGGAACGGCCATGCGCGCGCCAGTCGATCATCAGCACATCGAACCCGGCGTCATGCAGCGGCAGGGCCTGGGGAATGTCTTTGTCCAGGCTGCCGTCCTGACCGGGACACATAATTACTGTGCCGCGCGCTTGCCCGCTCGCCGCAATCCACAGCCCGCCGAGTAATGTCCCGTCGCGGCTGGGGAACTGCACGTCATCGCCCGCCATGCCATACGCGGCGGGATCGTCCGGCGGATCGGGCACGCGGCGGCGCATAAGGGGCAGCGTCCCCGCATACCCGATGCCAACTACGACTAAGGCCACGATCCCCACCAGCCAGATCCCGCCGCTCACCAATTCCATGCCGCCTCGCCGCCTTTTTCTACGTTAATCGCCCATATTCATGCCCAGATGCCGCGCGCTCTCGATCCACGGGTGATCGAGCGGCACGGTTTTGCGATGCCCCGCGACCTGTTCCAGCGGGACCGGTTCGAAGCCGTCGCCGCGCGCAGCGATCATCACGCCAAACACGCCCTGGTCGATCAAGTCGGCGCAGGCCGTCCCCAGCCGCGTCGCCAGCAGGCGATCCGCCGCCGAGGGCGTGCCGCCGCGCTGAACGTGGCCCAGGATCGTCACGCGCGATTCGAGCCGGGTCAGTTGTTCGAGCTGGCGCGTCAGCCTGACCGTACTGCTGGCCTGCTCGCTTTCCAGCTCCGCGATGGTTTCCGCCGCCGCCTCGGCCTTTTTGCCGTTCTTCGACTTCTTCGCGGCGGCTTTTGCTTCTTGCGCGGCGCGCAGGCTTTCGGCTTCTTCCTTCGGCATCGCGCCCTCGGATACACACACGATGCTGAAGCCCTTGCCGCCCCGGCTGCGCTGCATGATCGCGTCCGCGACCTTGTTCACGTCGTAGGGGATTTCGGGGATCAGCACCACGTCCGCGCCGCCCGCGATGCCCGCCGCCAGCGCCAGCCAGCCCGCGTTGTGGCCCATCACTTCCAGCACGATGATGCGGTGATGGCTGTGCGCGGTGCTGTGCAGGCGATCGATGGCCTCGGTGGCGATGGTCAGCGCGGTGTCGAAGCCGAACGTGGTATCGGTGCAGGCCACGTCGTTGTCGATGGTCTTGGGCAGGGTGATCACGTTCAGCCCGTGCTGCATCAGGCGGTAGGCGTTTTTGGCCGTGCCGCCCCCACCCAGACAGACCAGCGCGTCGAGGTTGTGCTTGTGGTAGTTCGCCACCAGCACGTCGGTCATGTCGAGCGTTTTGTCTCCGACCGGCATGCGGTGCGGCTTGTCGCGGCTGGTGCCCAGGATCGTGCCGCCGATGGTCAGAATGCCCGACAGCACGGAACTGTCCAGCCGCACAGTGCGGTTTTCCATCAGGCCCCGGAAGCCGTCGCGGAAGCCGATCACGTTCATGCCGTAGTAGCCGGTGGACGCTTTGCCCACGCCCCGGATCGCGGCGTTCAGGCCGGGACTGTCACCGCCCGCCGTCAGAATCCCGATGTGTTTTGCCATGTGTTCCTCCCTGGTATCTTTTAGCGGTGAGCTGTTGGCGGTTAGGGATTAGCAGCCAGGCGATCTCCCGAAAGAGCCGGGCGTTCGGGGTAGCGTGCAGTTCACCTCACCCCTTAACCCCCGGCCCCTGGCCCCTCTCCAATCCGATTGGAGAGGGGCCAGGGGTGAGGTGCTTTTCCTAATTCTGTTCGAGCGCTCGCTTGGCACAGTCCAAAACAAATCTCATCCGGTGGTGTGCGCCTCAAGAAGATTTTAAGGTGTTGGTGCTTGCTAACGGCTCATTGCTGACTGCCAACGGCTGCTTTTATTGTACGCTGTTGTTCGCGCTGCCGCTGGCAGACCACGTGTCAAGCAGGGCGAGCGCTTCGTCGAGGGGATCGTTTGCGGCCATCGCCGCCGCGCGACCGCTGCGCGCCATGTCAAGCGAGACCGTTTCGCCGGACGTGCCGCATTCGATGTTCCACAACGATGCCGCGTCGCGCACATGCCCGATCGCGGCGTTGAGCGCAACCAGGACCGGCGTCGCGTCGGGATAGGCGTCCACGTCGCGCACGGGGAGCGCAACCGGATCTGGGGCGGGGATCGCATCCTGGCAGCTCACCGTTTCACCGAAGATCACGCGGTCCCATAGATCGAGCGCCGCCTGCTGATCCGCCCGCACGCCGTCCAGGCGATCCGTGAGTTCGCTGCGCACGGCTTCACGCGTGCGCGGCCCGTTGGGGCTGTCGCCCAGCGTGCACGCCGCCAGCAGTATGGCCAGCATCACCCCCAGCAGCGCAGTTCGACGCATCTGTTTCGCTCCGTATCGTTCGTTCATCGTGCCGTTATTGTAGCGGTTTTTCGCGCCCGCACGGTACAATGCGCTCGGACGCGCGGCTGCGTGGCCGCACCGGAATCGCTCGTATCCACAGGCCTGACGGTTATGCACCCAACGGAACGTTCCTCGTCTTCTACCGGCGGATTGTCGCCCGCGCAGGCTGTGCGCGCGGTGATGCAGTCGCCGTGGATCGCGCTCTATATGCTGGAGGCCGCGCTGTGGTATCCCGCGATCCGGCTGACCTTCGCCGGGGCCGGAGTGCGCTGGGGCCGCCGCTGGCAGATCTTCGGGCGGCCCGTGATCCAGCGCCACCGCCAGAGCACGATGATCCTGGGCGACGGGCTGATTCTGCGCTCGACGGTACGCTCGAATCCACTGGGCGCGGCGCACGCGGTCGTGCTCTCGACCCGGCGTCCCGGTGCAGTGCTGCGTATCGGGGATAACTTCGGCATGACAGGCGGCGTGATCGTGGCCGAGGAACGCGTCGAGATCGGGCACAACGTCATGTTGGGCGCGAACTGCATGATCATCGATTCCGACTTCCACCCGCTCGATCCCGTCGAGCGGCGGACGACGCCGATGGCGGGCGCGACGGCCCCGATCGTGATCGAGGATGACGTGTTCATCGGGACCAATACGCTGGTGCTCAAAGGCGTCACGATCGGCGCGGGCAGCGTGATCGGCGCGGGCAGCGTCGTCACGCGCGACGTACCGCCCGGCGTGATCGCGGCGGGCAACCCGGCGCGTGTGATCCGGCCCCTTACCCCTACGGACAAGGCTTGATGCTCAAACGACTGACCCCGCGCCATTGGCTGGCGCTGATTCTGCTCGTGACTCTGTTGGGACGCGTGGCGTTCCTGGTGCTGTTCGGTGATTCGCTGGCGCTCAACGCCTCCGGGTACGACGTGTACGCCGTCAACGTGATGGACGGACACGGCTATACGCGCTTCGACGACCGGAGCGGCGATTCCGATCTGCCGCCGCTGTACCCGTACTTCCTGGTGGCGGTGTATTCCACGCTGGGCCGCGACCCGATCGCGGTGGCCGCCGTGCAGATCGTCTTCGACCTGATCACGGTCACGCTGCTGTATCTGATTGGGCGGCGCGTGGCCGGGGAAGCGGTCGGGCTGCTGACCGGCGCGTTTTACGGCCTCTACCCGTATCTGCTGTTCCAGAATCTATCGGTGAACGACACCGGGATCTTCATCCTGCTGCTGACGGTCGGAATCTGGCTGGCGTACCGCGTGCGCGACACCGAACGCTGGCCGTATGCGGTCGCGCTGGGGATCGCGTTCGGCGTGGCGGCGCTGACGAAAACGTTCGTGCTGCTGACGCTGCCGATGCTGGCGCTGTGGTGGTGGCGATCGGCCAATTTCCGCATGGCGCTGCGTAATGCGGTTCTGGCCGGGATCGCGGTGGTGCTGGTGATCGCGCCGTGGACGGTCCGCAACATCCGCTTGCAGCACGCCTTCGTATTGATCAGCACCAACGACGGCAGCAATCTGCATCAAGGCAATAACCCGTGCGTGGCGGACTATCTGGCGCGCGGCTGGGACGCGCAGTGGGTCAACTGCCTGGGCGAGCAGCCGGAAGGGCTGAGCGAAGTCGAGGCGAGCATGTGGCACCGCGATCGGGCTATCGACTACTTGCGCGATCATCCCGGCGACTGGCCGCACCTGTTCTTCACGAAGTTCTGGGTGCTGTGGACCCCCGTCCTGATGCCGTATGAGATCCCGCCCGACGCCGACATGGACGACGATGCGGTGCTGGAATATCACACGGCCTCGTTCGAGGCGGCGCGCGTGCTGCACGTGCTGACCTTCGCGCCGCTGCTGCTGCTCGGCCTGATCGGGTGGGTTCTGGCGGCGCGCGCACACCTGCCGATCGGCCCGCTGCTGGCGGTGATGGCTGCCGTCACGATCGCGTACCTCGTTTTCCACCCCTCGACGCGCTACCGCGCCCCCGCCGATCCATTCCTGTTCGTGCTTTCGGCTTATGCCGTTGTGCGGATCTGGATGCAGGTCAGTAAGCGCAGAATTGGTATCTCAAGTATTATTAAAGGCTAGATACGAGGTACAACGTCTAGCCATTAAGAGGTGCAGTTATGTTGCAGCGCGTTCTGACGATCCTGGGCGCGATTTTGATCATTGTGGGCCTGTTTGTCCCCGCCATCAATAACATCACATTGAGCGATCTCACGCCAGACAATGACATCCCTTTTGAAGGGATCGGCCTGACCCTGTTGGTCCTGATGCTGATCGTTATCGTGTTGGCGCTCTTCGATAACATCGAGCAGATCAGGATCGTCATGGTGATCGTGATGTGGTCCCTGCTGCTGCTTTTCTACAGTTATTATCGTCTGTCGCATAACAACGACAGCTACCAGCTGCAGTGGGCGTGGCTGCTGCTGCTGGCGGGGAGCATCATCGTCCTGCTGTCGTCGCAGATGCAGCACTATCTGCGCCGCCCTCTGGATGAGGAGCCGGACGAGATAGGCGATCCCGACCCGGAGGCGGATGGCGCTGAATCACCCCACGTAACCCTATCCGGCGAAGATCCCGAAGCGGACGAGCCTGCCAGCGACGCGCCCGACCTCGCCGCCCCGGTTCCCATGCCAGCTTCCGCATGGCCTGTTTGGGCTGGCGTGCTGGGTATTCTGGTGCTGCTGGTGAGCTTGATCGCGCCTGCGATGCGCATCGATGACACCACATACCTGTACATCGACCTGGCACAGGGCACCCTTATATACGTGCTTTTGGTGGGCCTTCTTCTCGTCCTGCTGGGATATACCGAGGCGTTGTGGCTGGTTGGGACGGCGGCCCTGGTGGGGATCGGCAACGATTTGCGACTTGTCCATTACTTAGGCGATGAGGGCGATTTGACGCTGCTCTGGGGATGGATACCGCTGTTTGTGGGCGGGCTGCTGCTGCTCTCCACCGGCTGGGATACGACTTTCACCCACAAGATGCGCCATGCCTGGGCCGGAGTTAACCCCTTTGCTCCCGCCTATGACTATGACGACGAAGATGAGGAAGCCCTGGACGAGATAGAGGATACGGAGGATGCGGGTATCGACGTCGAGGATGATACCCCATAGCAGCACCGCAATGCCGGCTGTGTAAAGGGTTTGCACCGGAGGAGTAAACATGGAAGCCACGTACCAACAGCGGTTGGATGGCGAAAGCGCGCTGTGGGGCGAGGTCGCCGCGCAGCAGGCGGCGGAATGCCCGCCGGAGTGGCGTTATCACCGCCAGCAGCGCCAGAACGCGATCATGCACACGGCCAACATCGACCAACTGCTGGGGACCATTCAACCCGGCATGACCACGCTGGAACTGGGCTGCAACGCGGGCTGGCTGACGCTGGCGATGGCGCAGCAGGGCGCGGACGCGCTCGGCCTGGACATCAGCGCCCCGGCGATCGACATCGCGCGCGGCTATTACGAGGCGATCCGCGAGCGCGTGCCCGGCACGGCGCGCTACGAGGTCACCGATCTGAACACGCTCCAATTGGAACCCGAAACCTACGACGTGATCGCTGCCAAAGGCGTGCTGCACCACCTGCCCGACCTGGATCACGTCATCACTCAGGTCTATGCCGCGCTGAAGCCGGGCGGGCTGCTGTGGGTATCGGACACGAACGGCGACGAGGCCACGACCACCGCGCTGGTGGCCGGGGCGCTCACGCTGGTGCTGCCGACGCAAGTCCCCTACCGCGACAAGCTCGCCGGGCTGATGCGCTTCCGTGGGCAGGCGGCCAGCCGCGTGAAGGCCAGCATCCAGGCGGACGGGCTGTCGCCGTTCGAGGGCGCGGGCCGCGAACATAACTGGCTGTCGATGATCGAGCAGTGCTTTACCATCGAGCAGCGGCTCGAACACCCGGCGGTGACGGGCTACGTCACGGCGCAGCTTACCCTGCCGGACTGGATCGCGCTCCCGTTCCTGCGCGTGCTTTACACGGTGGACTGCGCGCTGGTCGGGCGCGGACTGCTGCACAATACGGGCGTGGTGCTGTGGGCGCGCAAGCCCGCAGCCTGACACCAGCGCACGCCGCAAAACCAATCCTCAGGAGGCTGTTATGTCTCGGTTTCTCCGCTGGCTGCTCGTGATCCTGTTCGTGCTGGGCGCTGCCGCGATGATCGCACCCGGCGCATTCGCGCAGAGCGGCCCCGCCGAAGTCCCCGTGCAGTTGATCCCCCTCACCGGCCCGGCCAACGATTCCGACGCGGAGATCTCCGGGCTGGCGTGGTGGGGCGACACGCTGTTCCTGCTGGCCGAAAACCCGAACCTATATGCCTCCGGCGACTATTCCGGCAGCTTCTTCGCGCTCGACAAGGCGGATATCCTGAGCTATCTGGACGGCGAGCGCAGCGATCCGTTGGAGCCGAGGGAAATTCCGATCCTTTCGGACGACATCCCGTCGATGATCCCCGGCTATGACGGTTTCGAGTCGGTGACGTTTGTGGGCGACACGGCGTACCTGACGATCGAGGCGTGGCGGCTGGACGCGGAAATGCGCGGCTTCCTCGTTCCCGGCACGATGGATCCGGACGCGGGCACGTTGACACTGGATCTCAATATGCGCGCCGAACTGCTGCCGCAGACGACCGTGCTCAATATCTCCTACGAGTCGATCCTGGCGGTGGATGATGGGCTGGTGACGTTCTACGAGCTATACGGCCCGACCCTGAACGACGCGCCGTTCGCGTATCACGTCAGCGCCGACTTGCAGACGCTGGCCGAGATCCCGATGGCGCCGCTCGATTACCGTCTGACGGACGTGACGGCGCTCGACGAGAACGGCCAATTCTGGGGCATCAACTACTTCTATCCCGGCGATACATACGCCGCGACGGACGACGACCCGATCGCGGATCAGTATGGCGAAGGGCCGACGCACGCCGCGCACGATCAGGTCGAGCGGCTGGTGGCGTTCCAATATGCGGCGGACGGCATCACGCTGGCGGACGTGCCGCCGATCCAGTTGGCGCTCGACAGCGACGAGGCGCGCAACTGGGAGGGCCTCGTGCGGCTGGACGATCGCGGCTTCCTGCTGGTCACCGACGAGCATCCCGACACGCTGCTGGGTTTCGTCCCGCTGCCGGAGCAATAGGGCCGTTACGCCGGAAAAAAGCCGGAGCGTATCGCAGCAGGAGCGTATCGCAATAGCCCCTACGAAACTGTGCTGCGACCTGCACGCACGGGCCTGATTTTGTGCGATTCCACGGGGAAAAGGGGAGAACGCAGCATGAAGGGCACACGGCTTTTGGTGGGGGCGGGTGCGCCTTTGACGGCAGGGGTGGCGATCGCGGCTATCATCCTGGGCATTGGCCCAGAAACGGACGGGGACCGACCGGGCAGCACGGCAGGCCCGACTGCCACACTCTCCTACATGGCAAGTGCAGCCGACGAGATTCCTGTGACGTATATCAAGGACGATCCGGGGAATGTGAGTCTTCCTGACACTATTTCCGTCTATCCCGGACCAGGGGCGGCACTGTCGTCTGCGCAGTACGACGCAGGAGTTATCGTCGAAAGTTTCTTCGACAATTTCTCGTATCCGCTGTGTGTTTGCACAGAGGTCATCAAGGCGAATCGCATCTGCAACCTTCCTGAAGCATTAGCAACCCGAACCCACTGGCCTACGCAATCCCCGGACCTGCCGCCCTGCCACGATCTGCATGCGTGGACCGGGACCGATTTCCGGCCTTATATCACCGTGTCGCTCGATGGAACGCAAATCAGTGGCCGTCAACTAGATCCGGAAGACGGCCTGGAGGTGGCCGTGTTATGGGACACGTGGTGTTTCTGCTACCGGCTGCCGCTGGACGTTGGCCGCCACACGGTTGCGTATGCGTTCGACTGGCCGGAGCTCGACATATCCAGCGCGGCAGCGTGGGAATTCACGATCACGCCGTAGTGTACCGGAGCGGGGATAGATTTTTTGCCCCTGCCGCAGCCGGGTCAGCCATAGACCCATCGCTACGCCGCTCGCGTGCGGATGGATTTTAACTAGCCACTGAAAACGAACGACTAAAAACTGCTTCTCACGGCACCCAGTCGGGCAAAAAGGCGTCATCCGCCAGCTTGCGGATCTCGTTGGTGCTCAGGTCGAGCATCCAGATTTCCGGCTGCGCGTCGGGATCTTGCAGCGCGAACCGCTGGAACACGATCCGCGTGCCAGCGGCGTCCCAGCGCATCGCCGCGTGGTTGTACGCGTCGTCGATGACGAGCGGCGTCGCCTCGCCCGTGGCCGGATCGAGCATGTAGATCTGTTTGCCGGGCGTATAGCGCCCATCCAGGTAGCGCCGCGCGATGAGCAGTTGTGTGCCGTCCGGCGACCAGATCGCGCTGCCGTCCTCGACCGGGGCCGACGAATCACCGCTGATGGGCGCGGTCGTGCCCGCGTCGAAATCGGCCAGTTCCAGGTGCGTGTAAAACTGCTGTCCGACCGATCCCGCGACCAGCACCGGGTAGGCCAGCAGGTCGCCATTGGGCGAAAATGCGCCAACCTCGCCCTGCATGGACTCGATCACCGTATCGCTGCCGCGCTCGTAGTCGTGGACGCGGATGCCGGGCAGCGTCGAATCGAAGACGCCGATGCGCTGGCCGGTCGCGTCCCAGGTGGGGTCATAGCCCAGGATCTGCGAGTCGTCGAACAGCAGCCCCGTTTGCAGCGAGTTCAGGTCCACCAGCCACACGCGCGCCGGGCTGACGCCGGTTCCCAGGCTGGTGTTCAGCTCCTCGCGCTGGTAGGCCAGCACCGTGCCGTCCGGTTTCCAGGCCGGATCGCGGCAGATCGCATCCACGCAGTTGGTCACCTGGCGCGGGGCGTTGGTCAGCATGTTGAGCACCCACAGATCGGCGGTCCCGTCTTCGTTGTTCTGCGAGTAGGCGATCTCGCTCCCGTTGGGGCTGACGGCGAAGTCCTCGATGCCGTATTCCGCCGTGGTGAGCTGGAATATGTCGCCCGTGTCGAGATCGGTCATGTACAGGTTGCGCACGAAGGCGTTCGAGGGCGCGATGTAGACTGCGCGCGGCAGCCGCACGGTGAAGCTCCACGTCAGCGGATCGTGCAGCACGGCCCCGCGCCGCGCGGACTGAGCCCCGGCGTCGAGGGTGATGGTATACGTTTCACCCGCCTGCCACGGCTGGCGCGGCGTGAAGATCATCAGGCTGGGGCTGGCCCACGCCAGATCGCCGGGCACATCGGGCGACACGTGAAAATGCGCCGCGACAGACTCAGCGTCCATGTCGTCGGAGAAGCGCACGCGCACGGGCAGCGATCCGCCTGCTGCGCCCGTCGGCTCGTAGCCGTTTTCGGCCACGTAGACGCCCACGCGATCCCCGGCCAGGGTCACCGCGCCGATGGCGAGGATCAGCCCGGCGATGGTGATCCACACCAATCGATCGAAGCGGTCGAGGTCGAGGCGCGCCAGCCAACCTGCGCGCGGAGATGTCGTCTGCGAGTCCGTCATCGCGTGTGCTCTCTTACGGATACAGATAAGGATGTTCGGGCTGCGCGACGGGCGTCACGCCGTCCGCGCCCTCGTAGGCCATCAGCACGGGGCGCGTCATGCCGTCCGCCGTCTCGACCTGGAACGTGCCGCGCACCTGGACCCAACTGTCTTTTGCCAGATCCGCGCCGCCCGGCCACTCGACCGTCAGGCCGATGGCCTGCGCGTCCGCAACGCAGCAGCTCATCACGAAGCGGGCGACCATGAATTGATCGGTGCCATCCATCGCGGGGTTGCGGTAGATGAAGCCGACCACGTTCGCTTCCTGGCCGTTGAAGCTGCTCAGGTCGCTGGTCGTGGTGAAGGCGCGAATCCATTCCAGCACATTACGCCGCAGCGGGTCGGTCCCGATTACCTGCGCGTCGCCAGTGGTGATACTGCCCAGATCGCTGCTGACGTCGCCCTCGATGGCGCGGCTATCGAGCGGGCTGGACGGCACGGCGAAGCCCAGCAGCACGGGCAGCGCGACGATGCCCAACGCGACCCACGCGCCGATCCCACTGCCGTGCGCGTGAGCGTGGTGATGGGCATGCTCGTGCGCCTCATGATCGCCGTGATCATGGTCGTGATCGTGGTCGTGCGCGTCTTCGCGCAGCGCACTCTGCGCGGCCAGCGCCGCCAGCACGAACAGCAGCCCCGCCGCGATCCACGTCAGCCAGACGAATTTCTGCGCGATGTAGTTGGTGATGTTGCCGGTCAGCAGGCTGTAGGTGAAGTAGACGCCCATCGCGGCGAGGATGATCACCTGCGCCCACCGCTGTGCTTTTGGCATGGCGGGATCTCCTTAAATGCAGCGGTTAGCGATTAGCTCTTGGCTCAGAGCCAGAAGCAAACCGATCGGTCGTCTTTATGAACAGAGCCGGGAAATAGGTTAAGTGTATGGTTTACCTCACCCCTTAACTCCCGGCCCCTGGCCCCTCTCCAATCCGATTGGAGAAGGGCCAGGGGTGAGGTGCTTTTCGCCCATATTTCGGCTCTTTACAAGCAATTTAGCCGCCAGCATTTGGCTTTCGCTAAAGGCTAAACGCCAGTCGCTAATTGCCCCTCTAAAACCTCACGTTCAGATTGATCCAGATCGCGATCAGCGCGTTGAGCAAAAATGGCAGCAGGATCAGGTAGAGCACGACGCGCCGCTTGAAGACGCCCAGGAACATCATCGTGCTTTTGATGTCCACCATCGGGCCGAAGGTCAAAAAGCCCAGCACCGAGCCGAGCGTGAATGTGTTCGACAGGTCCAGCGCGACGAACGCATCCGCCGTGCTGCAAATGGAGAGGATGAACGCCAGCGCCTGCATCACCAGCACGGAACTCACCGGGCCGGTCGCCAGCGCTTCGAGCTGGTCCTGGCTGATGGCGATGCGCAGGCTGGCGGCCACCAGCGAGCCGAGGATCAGGTAGCGGCCCATCTCGAAGAACTCTTCGCCCGCCAGCGTCAGCGCGTAGCGGATGCCGGGCACCAGCTTCATACGCTCGCCGGACGCGTGGTGGCCGTGGGCGTGCTCGTGCTCGTAGGGAGGCTCGTGCTCGCCGTCAAGCTCAAGCGATCCGGCAGTTCCGGCGGCGGCTCCGGCCATCGCCAGAGACGGCGCGAGCACCAATCCGCCCGGCACGGCGGCGGGAGCCAGCGCAGGGATCGCGTCGCGCAGCAGGCGGTCGGGGCGCTTCTGGAACGCGAACAGCAGGCCGATCAGCACCGCGACGACCAGCGCCACGATCACGCGCAGGTAAACGATCTGGATCGCGCGCTCGTGGAAGGCGGCATAGGTGCTGGCGATCACGATCGGGTTTACGACAGGGGACGCCAACAGAAACGCGATGCCGACCGGCGCAGGCAGTCCTTTGCGGTACAGCCGCCGCGTCACGGGCACGACGCCGCATTCGCACACCGGGAAGGCGAAGCCCATCAGCCCGCCGACCATCGACGCGGCGATTACATTGCGCGGGATGATCCGGATCAGATCGTCCTGGCTGATGAACGCCTCGATCAGGCCGGACGTCAGCGTGCCGATCAGCAGAAACGGCGCGGCTTCGATAAATATGCCCAGAAATCGCGTGCTGAAGACGATGAGGGTATCCGCAAAATCCACGCGTGGCGCCTCCTTCCGTGCGAATGACGCGCCCATTATACCGTCCCGATTCGGCCCGGTGAGATGAATGTCTGATGAACGTCGGGCGGCGCGGCGATCAGTCGAGCGTGATGGCGCCCACGACGACCGGGTCCTGGCACGTGTCCGTCTCGCACGGCGTGACGGGCTGCACCGCGCCATCCCACCACGTATACACGCGCACGGCGATCCGGTACTCGCCGGGTGGAGCGGCGCTGATGTCCAGCGTGTGGCGGTCGAAGACGAGGTGCCCCGCCTGCCAGCCGGAGGTCGGCGCGCGCCCGTCCAGCGGGTAGCTGTCGTGCTGGGCGGTCACGAAGCCATCGGGGGCCATCAGGTAGACCGCGACGGTGTAATCCTGCGCGGGCTGCGCCGCTGCGAACCACGTCAGATCGACGTGCAGCGCGCCGCCGTCACGGATCGTGTCCGCCTGCGCGAGCTGCATACTGTCCGCGAAGGTCCACGGCAGCATGGGATCGGGCTGGCGGGCGTAGCGCGCCACGGTGATCGGGTGGTTGATGAACTGGCCGAAGTCGAGATCGGGCGTCGTCTGCGCCAAGCCGAGTGTGGATAGATCGGGGCGCGGGTCGTAGGTTTCGTTGAGGTACGTCACCAGCCACAAGCTGTTTACCTGCGCCAGCCGTTCCGCAACAGGCTGATCCGTTTCACCCGCCCAGCCCTCGCGGATTTGCAGGCCCCGGATCACGGCGCTGTGCGGCACGTCCGCGAGGCGCGCATGCTCCTCGATGGCGTAGGCGTGCAGGTCGGACTCGATGTACAGCGCATCCTGCGGGGCCATATCCGCGCGCAGCGTCTCCGCGACGTCCCACCACGGGCCGTGGAACGGGTGCGTCGATCCGGTGGTGGTCAGGCACACGGCCAGCAGCAGCCCCGCGATCAGCGTATAGGTCCAGGCGCGCATCTGCCCCAGGACGTGCCCGATCAGCAGCACCAGCGCGGGCACGAGACCGATCATGGGGCGGTAGGTCAGCAGGTTGTAGCCCGCCAGCGAAAATCCGACCGGCAGCAGGATGGGCAGCGCCAGCCACAGCCCGGCCAGCGCGGTGGCTTCGGTGGGCAGGGCTTCGCGCCAGCGCCGCG
>NZ_DAISHJ010000085.1:0-23008 GCF_036822615.1 Aggregatilinea sp.
TTGATGTGTCCCATCCTAACATACCATCTGGATTAGGTTTTGGGGGGCAGGTCAACGCGCCCTATTCCGTTTCCTCTTCCACAAAATGACTCAGGTGGTCCATGAGCAGCTCGGGCGCGTCTTCGGGCACGAAATGCCCGGCGTCGAGCACGACCGGCCCGCGTGCGCGGGGCATGAGCGCCTTCCAGTGCCGCGCGATGTCCACCGGGTAAAACGGGTCGATCTTGCCCCACAGCAGCAGGGTAGGGGTGCTGGTGATCTGCTGCATGCCCTGTTCGATGCGGCGCATCAGAGGCATGGAAGGCCGCCCCGGCCCGATCTCCGTCATGCGCAGAAACTGGATCAGCGCGGTCCGGTTGCGCGAGTCGCGGAACGGCGCGCGGTAGCCGGTCAGCACCGAAGGGGAAAGGTGGCGCAGCGTGGCGTGCTGCAGCGCGAAGTTGATCGCCAAATTGAACGTGCCCAACATCAGTTCGCCCACGCCCGGCTTGAGCAGCACCGACATCAGGCGGCTGGGCTGGCGGATCAGCGTGTCTTGAAATGCCCAGGCATTCATGATTACCAGCCGCTTCACATTTTCGGGATGCTGGAGCGTGTAGTTCAGCCCGAACGACGCGCCCCAATCTTCCATCACCAGCGTGACGTCGTGCAGGTTCAGCGCCGTGATGCACTCGGTGAGGTTGGCGAAGTGCCGCCGCAGCGTGTGGTAGCGTTTGTTGGTCGGCTTGTCGCTGAGGCCGAAGCCGATGTGGTCCATCGCGATGCAGCGGAAGCCCTGCGCCGCGTAATAAATCATAAATGCCCGATAGATGAAGCTCCAGGTGAGGTAGCCGTGCACAAACACCAGCACCTCGCCGTCTTCGGGTCCTTCGTCAATATAGTGCATGCGCCGCCCGTCGCTCAGCGTCAGATAGTGCGACTTAAACGGGTACAATGCGCGAGTTGCCTCAGGCAACACGACCGTTGCCATGCGATCCCCTTATCGTGCGACTTATCTCGCGTTTGTGATGACGGACATCGAGGGCCAGATGCACTGGAAGCCCGACTATCCATCTGGCAGTGTCACCCATTGTACGCCACCTCGCGCTGTGTGGGAACTCATTTGATTACGAAGTTGTGATTTTCCCCGTCTCAACGTATAAAGCGTAAATTAGCTTCCGCCGCGGCGAAAAGTCGCGGTATACTTAACCGATCACAACAGATCACAAAAAATGGAATTCAAGGCCGTCAAGGAGCAATACCCCCTATGGACGTTTTATGTATCGGTGAAGCCCTAATCGACTTTGTTTCCCGCGAACGTGGCGTGACGTTGGTCACGGCGGAGCAGTTCACCGCCGCGGCGGGCGGTGCCCCTGCCAATGTCGCTGCGGGACTGGCCCGGTTGGGCCGGCACGCGCGCCTCATTGCGACGGTGGGCGACGATGCTTTTGGTCGCAAGATTATTCACGAACTGAACAAGGTGGGCGTCGATTGCAAGCTGCACGTCGATCCCCAGCATTTCACCACGCTGGCCTTCGTCAAACTCGGCGCTGAGGGAGACCGCGACTTCGAGTTTAGCTCGGGCGCGCATGACTACTTCACGCCCGATCAGGTCGATCCCGACGAGGTGCGCGAGGCTTTGGTGCTGCATTACGGATCGATCAGCCTGCGCGCGCCATCCTCCCGCGAGGCGACGATCAAGGCCATCCAGATCGCCAAAGACGCCGGGATTCTGTGCTCGTGCGATCCGAACTGGCGCGCCGACCTGTGGCCCGATCAGGCGGCGGGGCGGGCGGCGATGCTCGAAGCCGTGGCCTATGCCGATATCCTGAAGATCAGCGACGCCGATCTGGCCTTCCTGGCTCCCGATCATGCCGACGATTTTATCACCGCGCTGGATGCCATCGGCTTCCAGGGGAAACTGGCCGCCGTGACCCTGGGCGCAAAGGGCGCATGGTACAAGGCGGGCGAGATCACGGGGCAGGTTCCCAGCCCGCACGTGCAGGTCGTCGAGACGACCGGCTCCGGCGATGCGTTCGTCGCGGCGCTGCTGGACTGCCTGTTGACGCAGAATCTCGACATCGACAGCCTGTCGGAAGCCGACCTGGAACGCGTTATCCGCCGGGCGTGCGCCGCTGGCGCGCTGACCGCAACCGGGTATGGCGCGATCCCGTCCCTGCCCGATCCCGCCGGGATCGACGCGCTGCTGCGCATGGTGAGCGTTAGCGACCGTTAGCGCGCGCGGCTCCATTCGTTTATGCACAGGCCCGGGAAAACGTCCCGGGCCTGTTTTTTGCCGCCTCTGCTGCTGCCACAAACAGAATGCCCCAGACCTTTGTCCGGGGCATCTGCCACACACCGCTAGAGCTTACGGGAATATGCTAGCTGAAGTTGACTACCTGCCCCGGCAGGCCTCGCCCTTCCCACGGCCACGCTTCTACGGGCGCCATGCTGGCAACGGGAACCCACAGGTACTTGCCATTCAGCACCACCTGGCGGAATTCGCCGCTCGCATCCAGGCCAAGCACCCACAGCGTCTTCCCGGCTTCCATCACGATCCCGGTCCGCGCACCGGCATCCGGCGCGTAGAGCAGCTCCGTCGCAGTCGTGAACTGGCCCATCACGCTCCACGCGGGCATGTAGACCATATCGGGACCCGGACGGTTACCGGAGTTGGTGATCACCGTGCCGCGAGAAGCGGGCGGCGCGTCACCACCGGGGATGGGCACGATCGCGGGCGGATCGCCAGGGTCACCAGGGTCACCCGGATCACCAGGGTCACCCGGATCGGACGGCGATGATGCGCAGGCGATGTAATCTTCGTGGCTGTCGTAGTAGTCCTGAACAGGAGTCGTTACCCCGTCTATCTCTTCGGGGTGGCCTGACCACTGGTCTACATGCAGCACGTAGATTGTGCCCTCGGGCAGGACCGAGCTGAACGTGATATTGAAGACTATGGTATGCGTCGCACCTGCGGGCAGTGTTTGCGCAGTCGCAGACCGGTCGCTGATCGGCGTGACTGGAACTGTCGGAATAGTAGCCCATGCGCTGACGTCGTTGTAGGCGTCATCGGAGCCGTAGCGTGAATACTGGACGGTTACCGTAACTCCGGAGCAGTCCCCTGAATAGGAGACGGTCTCAACGGCGGCTTCAACGGACTGCGCGCCGGGCATAATGGCCGTGGCAGCGAGGCCGAACACCAGGAGCCCCACAACTAGTAAGTGACTCGTACGAATCATGCCTCGTTCCCTTTCACATCATATGGTTCATACCGTTTCATTTATCGTAACATTTGAGCCTATCAGTTTCCTTTCACCGGTTAGAGGCTGCATAACTATCACCTCGCACTTGCCTATCAGTTTGTGAACGGCATCACGGCCATTAAATTGCTAAATAGACTTAAAAATTGACATAGAAGGCACCTTAACGGGTGTTAAAATCAAGGTTGATTAAATTTATCCATTACCGGTCCTAGTACTGAGGTCCCATAACCTTACAAGGACGTTACACTGTCTGTATGCTGTTATCGAGAGCCGGATTACAAAACGACAGGCCGCTCGATCTTGATCGAGCGGCCTGTCGTTTTTTTTGTGGTTGAACTGGGGGTAAATCGCTAACTTACGACTTCACCGGGCAGCACGCGCCCATTCCAGGGGGCGCTGGCTACCGATTCGAGACTGTCCACCGGGGCCCAGAGGTATGCCCCGCTCAGGATGACCTCGTAGAATTCACCGGATTTGTCCTTGCCCAGCACCCACAGGGTTTTGCCCGCGTTCATCACGATGCTGGTCTTCGCGTTTGCATTCGGCGCATAGTACAGCGGTGTGTTGGCGACGAACTGGCCCATCACGCTCCAGTCGGGCATTTGTACCATGTCGGGGCCGGGACGGTTCGCGTTGTTGGTGGTGGAGACACCACGGCTGGGCGGCGGCGCATCACCACCAGGGATAATGACAATCTGAGGCGGGGTGCTGGGTTCAACCGGATCGCCCGGATCGGTGGGATCGCCGGGATCCGGGTTGTTCGGCGTCACGGACGTGCAGGTGACGATATATTCCCAACTGGCATAGTCAAGCTCGGTCGGTACGCCGTTCACAGGCTCACCGGACCACTGGTCCACGTGCAGATAATAAGGAGTGTTCGCGGGCAGCGGTGCGGCAAAGTTGAGATCGAATTCCACTGTCTGCGTGGCGTCCGGGCCTAAAATAGAGTAGGGTCGGTTGGAAATCGGCTGGCGGTTGATGGTCGCCCACGAGCTGACATCGTTGTAGCCAGTGCCCATCCGTGAAAATTGTGCGGTGACGTGCACATGGGTGCAGTCCTCAACATAGTTGACAGACTCGACCGCGGCTTCCGTGCGACCGATTCCGGGAACGAGCGAGACAACGACCAGGATGGCGAGGGAAGCCATCGTCAGGCCAAGGCGGTTAAGACGTTTCATACTTTTTTCTCCACACCTTTCATCTTAGCTATTTGCCCTTCACAAAAGCATCGTACCTCTCGTGCCTGTCAGTTACCTCACAAAGTAGATACTGAACATATCTATCTCCTAAAATATTTTGAACGTAAACGGGGGATAAAATGGCCTGCGAAAGGCCGTTTACAACTTTTATTCTCTCAAAAGGAGTAAATGAGCCTTGCCGTTTCCTTACAACACTCTCTCAAAGCAAATCAATGGGGTTTGAGACAAAAGCGGGGCAAAAGCGTGCTAAATTACCCAAGCACCCTATAATTGGGCTAGCAATGAGTATTGCACTGTATAATCAGTCACGTTTCGCCGCGTGATGATAGGCGTAATTCTGCTAACAATAAGGAATCGATCGTTCCATGAGGATTCATTACTCGTTCGATGACAGCGCCGCCCGGCTGCCACTGGCAATCCGCAGCACCGAGGGGGTTTTCGACCGTGCCGCCGATCTGCGCAACGCCCCAGGCGTCCAGCTTGTCGAGCTGACGACGCAGCACATGTTAAACACCGGGACCACGCTGGTCGATGAGCTGGTGCACTATTTCGATACGGGCACGCCCTCCGAGGCCGATCCCTATGCGCTCAACGCCTGTTACGTCCAGCGCGACCTGCTCGACGATCTCCTGCGCGACCTGCGCGACCGTTTGCCCTCGCTCGTTGCGTTCGATGAAATCGAGGCGCTGTTCCCGGCCAGCTTCGAGCGCGACCTGAACCTGGCGCTGGCGTTTACCGTCGTGGGCGTGCCTGCGTTCGGTTACGTCCGGTCGTTTAGCGATTCGGAAGGCGAGGAGTTTCACGGCATGGTGGTCAATCTGGCCCAGGCGTACCCGCACCTGGAATCCGAGTTGGGCCAGTTTTCGCTGAGCCTGCTGGCCGATACGATTCGCAGCGGCTTCTTCAACCACGAAGGCTTCCAACTGGCTTATGGCGAGTACCGCGAGTCGCTGGGGCGGCCTTCCAATGCGCCGGTCGATTTGCTGAAGGACGCCCTGTTGAGCCGGGGCATCGCGTGGTATCTCAGCTACCGCCACGACCTTACGTTTTACGACGAGGCGCTGGGGCTGAACGGCGACAGCCTGCCCAAGTGCGTCGTGAGCTGGAACGAGATGATGGACGCCGCGCGCGACCATACCATCAGCGACACGCGCCTGGATGAATGGCTGCGCCCGCGTGACGTCCGGCATCCCGGCGAGCTGGAAGTGGACGTGGTCGGTTACTACGCCGCGCGCGCGATCGGGGAGCAGCACGGCATCGACGGGCTGCGCGAGGCCGTGGCCCAGGGGCCCGACCGGTTCATCGCGCTGTATAACGCGCTCGGCCCGCACACGCTCAAGAGCTAACTTTCCGGACGGGAGGACGCCATGCCGCGCCAGAATATTTCATCGGGCAGTCCGTGGGAGCCGGTCGTCGGCTACTCGCGCGCCGTTCGCATCGGCAGCATCGTGCGCGTCGCAGGCACGACGGCCACGGACGAAGCGGGACAGGTGATCGGCCCCGGCGATCCGTACGTCCAGACGCGCGCCATCTTCGAGAAGGTCGGGCGGGCGCTGGCCGAGGCGGGCGCATCGTTTTCGGATGTGATCGCCACGCGCATGTTCGTCACGGACATCTCGCGCTGGGAGGAGATCGCCCGCGCGCACAACGAGGTTTTCCACGACATCCGCCCGGCGGCGACGATGGTCCAGGTCCAGGCGCTCATTTCGCCGGAGCTGATGGTCGAGATCGAAGTCGAAGCGGTGCTCGATCGAGAGTAACAACCGGATCGACAGGGTAGTGAGGCATAAAAAACGCCCGGTGGGAACCGTCCCGCCGGGCGTTTTCGATCCGTATGGGTGCGTTAGCTCTGCTTGAGAGAGATATCGCCCACGCTGGCGCGCAGCGTCAGGGTTGCGCCGCCGTCACCCAGCGTCGCCTGCATCGATGCCATCGCCCCGGATTTCTCCTCGGACTTGCTGGACATCTCGAAGTCGTTCACATCGATATGGCCGACGGTGGTTTCCGCGTCGAGCACGAGGGAGGCGTCACCGGGCAGGGCCACGTGGATTTCGCCCGTCGCCGTGCTGATCGAGTGGGCCTGATCCGCCGCCAGCGATCCGTCGAACCGGACGTCACCGACATCGCTGTGGATGTCCATCGGCGCGGCCACGGCGACACCGTCCAGCACGACCTTGCCGACGCTTTGCGCGATCTTCAGCGTACCGGGCACGGTCAGATCCTTCACCGTGATATCGCCTACGCTGTTGGTTACGTTCAGGTCGATGGTCGCCGGGACGTGGATCGTCAGGTCAACCGTGTCGGAGCGCGTGTCGCCCTCATCAACCGACTGGGTGGAATCGACCAGCACCCGGTCGCCGTTCGGCGTGACCGTCACGCTCATTTCGGCCAGTTCCGCCTGGGCTTCGGCGTCCGTATTGGCATACGCCGTCATCTTGTAGTCCACGACGAAACGCCCATCGTCCGACGGCTGAATCTTCACCGTGCCAACTTCGCTCTTGACCACGAGCATCAACATCTGCGTGGTGTCTACGTCCACCGCGATCGAATCGCGCTCGGTGGCCTCGTGGTTTTCCGAGAAGGCGTCCGTGTCTTCGAACAGGTCTTCAAAGTCACTGCACGCGGTCAGGCTCAAGGCCAGCACGACGGCCAGCGCAAGCGCCATCCGGTGAAGTGTTAGTTTACGCTTCATTTCAAGTCCCCTTCGTGTGATCGCATGTAACTGGATAACCTTACGCGAAGGGGACCTGCCGGGTTGCGCGTTTTTTCACGATCTTTACTATCGGGCTTTCCTATCGTGCCCGGATCTTGATGTCCCCGATGTTGACCGTCACGTCCAGCCGCGGCGCATTCCCCGCATCCGATCCCAGCGTGCCCGTCCACTCGCCGCCGGTTACGTTTTCGGCGCCACTCCCGCTGCCGCTCATGTTGTCGAAGCCGACAACCGAGACTTCGCCAATATCCGTCCGCGCCTTCAGGTCGGCCTGCATATTCGCCGCCAGCGTCAGCTCTATGCTGCCGATATTCGTCTTCGCATCGAACGGCCCGTTACCTGCCAACGTGCCGCTGTAGGTTATATCGCCGGTGTTGTTGGCCAGCGACAGTTCTTCGGCATCCACGCTGCTAATCGAGATGTCCCCGACGTTCAGCTCCACGTCCAGATTCGCCAGCGCGTCCGGCACGGTGATCGTCAGCTCGACGCTGTTGGCGCTGCCGAAAAGGTCACCGAAGAATGCCCAGCCGCCACTTCCATCACCCACCACGACCGACACCGTACCGTCGGTTTCGGTGACGTCGATGGCCATCTTTGCCATCTGGTCGCGCGCGCTGCTGTCGGACAGGCCGGAGGCGGTCTTGACCCACTCCACGGTGACTTCGTCCGTCGCGCCGGACCGGATGTGAACGTCACCGACCTGGCTGTCTACCGTGAGGCTGACGGGGGAGTCGGGATCGACTGCAACCGTTTCCATGCCGGAGTCGGTGATCTTGTGATCGTTAAAGACCGCCGCAAAGATGGCCCCTACACCGGCCATTCCCCCGACGCTCAGCGCGCAGCACAGGCACGGCGCGAACAGACAGCCGAGCAGGATCCAGGGCCAGCGGCGGCGGCGCGGCGCGGCGGTTTCGGGCACGTAGATGCGCTTGGGTTTTTCCGGGCCATAGGCGACCGGATCGGAGATTTCTGAATCGGGCACACGCGGCTCGACGACATTGGGATCGTCGTGATTGATCATGGGTAGGCTCCTTCAACAACCGATTGGCTAGATGATGACAGTGCGCGGTGCGCACCTGTGCGACAATGTTCTACCCGTATATACGCGCAGGCCGGATCTGCGTTGCAGGCATATAAATCCCGCCCGTAACTGCATCTGGATTTCAGCGCGATTTTGTTTATAATAGGTGTGCTCTGCCGTCAAACGGTGCGGCAGACGATCGTTTCAATCAACCACCTATCTCGCGCCAGCCATCCCAGGCGAGCGGAGATGTCGAGATAGTTAAACGTTTGCCGGGGAGGTGAGGCTCAATGAAGGTTCGTTCGTCCGTCCGTAAAATGTGCGATAAGTGCTACTTCGTGCGCCGTAAGGGCGTGCTCTACGTGATGTGCTCGGCGTACCCGAAGCACAAGCAGCGCCAGGGCTAATTCTCCCTTCGCGTATCAAAAAAATGGAAAACCTGAAAACGGGCCACTGGCCCGTTTTTGCTTTTACCTTCTTTACTTTCACTGCCATCGGGGTTGTGTCATAATGGAGAAACAGGGGTTACTAGTCCTTCATTAATGGGGAATTCTCTTTTTTAAAAATAGCAGGAGGGACCGGATGACTGCTTACATCCGCAAGGCTGCCGTGATCGGTTCCGGCACGATGGGCAGCGGCATCGCCGCGCTGCTGGCCGGGGTCGGCGTACAGGTCGTGCTGCTCGATCTTCCGGCTCAAGACACCCAGCCCGGCGATCCCCCTGAACGTCGCAACGCGCTGGTGCTGGGCAATCTGGACGCGCTGAAGAAAAGCCGTCCGGCGCAGTTGTTCCACCCCGCCGACGCGGATCTGATCATTCCCGGGAACCTGGACGACGATCTGGACTGCCTGCGCGACGCGGACTGGATCATCGAGGTGATCGTCGAGCGGCTGGAGCCGAAGCAGCAGTTGATGGCCCGCCTGGAAGACGTGCGCCAGCCCGGCGCGATCGTCTCGACCAACACCAGCGGCCTGAGCATCAACGCCATCGCGGAGGGCCGCAGCGACGACTTCCAGCGGCACTTCATGGGCACGCACTTCTTCAACCCGCCGCGTTATCTAAAGCTGCTCGAACTCATCCCTCACGAAAAGACCGATCCGGCGCTGCTCGACTTCATGGCGCGCTACGCGACGGACGTGCTCGGCAAAGGCGTGGTGATCACCAAAGACACGCCCAACTTCATCGCCAACCGTTTTATCAGCATGTCCGGCACGTTCGGCGTGAACTACGCGCTCGATCACGGTTACACCGTCGAGGAAGTCGATAACCTCACCGGCCCGCTGATCGGGCGGCCCAAGACGGCTACCTTCCGCCTGAACGATCTGGTCGGCACGGACGTGATGGTGCACGTCAACAGCAACCTGTACCCGGCCATCCCCGACGACGAATCGCGCGAGGTGCTCAACCATCCCGACTCGCGCCCGCTGCTCCAGCACATGCTCGATCAGGGCTGGCTGGGCAACAAGCGCGGCCAGGGCTTCTATAAGCGCGTGAACACGCCCGAAGGCAAAGACTTCTGGCCGCTCAACCTGCAAACGCTCGACTACGAGCCGCCCGCGAAGGTGCGCTTCGAGAGCGTCGGGCAGCATCGTAAGATCGAGGACGCGGGCGCGCGCATCAAGGCGATGGTCAATGCCGACGATCGCGCAGGCGTGTACCTGTGGCACCTGCACGCGTTTTACCTGACCTACGCCGCGCGCCGCCTGGGCGAGATCGCGGACGATATCCCGTCGGTGGACCGCGCGAACCGCTGGGGCTTCAACCACGCGCTCGGCCCGTTCGAGATCTGGGACGCGCTCGGCGTGGAGGAGACGATCCTGCGCTTCGAGGCGGACGGTTATGCCGTGCCGCAGTGGGTCAAGGACATGGTGAGCAGCGGCCACCCGACCTTTTACCAGCGCGACGAGCACGGCGTCCTGTCCGGCGTCTACGATCCGGGGGAGGGTGCGTACGCCCCGCTGGCGCGCGATCCCAAAGCGATCGTGATCGACGATCTGCGCGCCGCCGGAAAGACCGTCGAGAGCAACGCGGGTGCGTCGATTCTGGATATGGGCGACGGCGTGGCGCTGCTGGAATTTCACGCCAAAGCTAACGCGATCGACGACGATATCATTAAAATGGGATGGAGAGCACTCGAACGGCTCGACAGCGATTTCGACGCGCTGGTGGCCGGCAACCAGGGCGAGCACTTCAGCGCCGGGGCGAATATTTTTCTGATCGCCATGCTGGCCCAGGCGCAGCAGTGGGACCAGATCCGCGCCATCACGCGCGAGCTGCAAGACTTGTTCCAGGCGCTGCGCCGCGCGCCGCGCCCGGTCGTGACCGCGCCGTTCGGTATGGCGCTGGGCGGCGGGGCCGAATTTGCGATGGCGGGCGCGCGGGCGGTGGCGCACGCGGAACTGTATACCGGACTGGTCGAGATCGGCGTGGGGCTGCTCCCGGCGGGATCGGGCTGCAAAGAAATGCTGCGGCGCAACATCAACCCGGTGATGCAGACGCCCAACGCCGACGTGCTGCCACACTTGCAGCGTGTGTTCGAAAATCTGGCGCTGGCGAAGGTGTCCGAGAGCGCGAAACAGGCGCGGGACATGGGCTTTTTGACCGCCGCCGACCGGATCGTGCTGAACCGCGATCACCTGCTGGCCGAAGCCAAGCGCGAGGCGCTGCACCTGGCCGGGAGCTATACGCCGCTGCCGCCGCAGAAGGTGTGGGCCGCCGGGCGCGACGGGCTGGCCGCGCTGCGCATCGGGGTTTACAGCATGGTCGAGGCGGGGTATGCCACGGAACACGATGCGCTGATCGCCAACAAGATCGCGTACGTGCTGTGCGGCGGCGACCTGTCTGAGCCGGGTTGGGTTCCCGAAGAATACATCCTTGACCTGGAGCGGGATGCGTTTGTAGAGCTGTGTAAGGAACCGAAGTCCCTTGAGCGGATCGCGCACATGCTCCAATACAACAAGCCCCTCCGTAACTGACGGCAGCGTTAGACGACGGGACGACTTACCGGACGCAATCATATGAGTTGCAGCTTGACGATCACTGATCTGGACCGCCTGGCGCGCGGGTGGGCGACATACGCAGAAAGGTGGCACGCATCGTGTCCACGACGCCACCTCATGCGCTGAAAAAATCCCGGCTGTCGCTGCAAGCCAAAACTCTGGCTCTGATTATCCTCACGCTTGCCAGCTTGCTGCTGCTGCTGTCTGCTGCCTCGCGCCTGATCCTGACGCGCCGCTTTACGGCGCTGGAGCAGGACGTCGTAGAGGATAAGCTCGAACACATCTACGACCAGTTCAGCAACGACGAATCACAGCTTGCCGCGGTGTCTGCGACGTGGTCGGTGTGGGGCGACACGTATCGCTACGGCGGCACCGAGGAAGTGCCCGTTTATATCGCGCAGAACATCGACGCGGAGATCTTCAGCCGGCTCGATCTCAACCTCGTGGTGCTGCTGGATATGTCGGGCCGGATCGTATTCAGCCGGGGCTACGACCTGGAAAAGCAGACGGAGCGAACCGTCTCGCCCGAAACGCTCAACCGGCTGGTCTCCCTCATCGAACTCACCAACGAAAAGACGGACACCCAGCAGGCCAGCGGGATCATGCTGCTGCCGGGCGGTCCCACACTGATTGCGGCACGCGTGGTATCGGTCGGCAACTTCGACGGCCCGCCGCGGGCGCTGCTGATCGTCGGGCGCGACCTGAACGACGCCCGGCTGATCGGATATGCCAGGAACCGCGATATTCACATCTCCCTGCTGCCGGTGACCGATGCCTCGCTGCCGGACGGCGTCAGGCAGATGGCGCTGGGCGCGATGACCGTCGTCCCGACCAGCGACGACCGGATCGACGGGTACACCGTGCTGCCCAATATCTTCGGCCAGCGCCAGACCGTGCTGCGCGCGTCGATGCCGCGCACCGTTTACGCGCAGGGCCGCGACACGCTCAACGACTTCATGGTTTCGGCGGTGCTGGGCGGGCTGCTGTCGTCCCTGCTGATGATTTACCTCGTGGAGCGGCTGTTCCTGGGGCGGCTGTCGCTGCTCAGCCAGAGCATCCGCCAGATCGGGCAGCGCAGCGACGCCAGCGCGCACGTGCCGGTCGAAGGCAACGACGAGCTGACCGAGCTGGCAAAAACCCTGAACCAGACGTTCGACGCGCTCGGCCAGTCGCAGGCGACCCTGGTCGAAAGCCAGCAGCGCCTGCATAAAATCGTCACCTCAATCAGTGACACCGTTGTCACGCTCGACCTGACGCCCGACGGCGAGATCACGGATTTGTGGCTGCCGTCGCCGCAGATCGCGGAGATGACCGGCTATTCGCTGGAAGCCCTCACGCACGATATGCCGTTCTGGCGGCGCATCACCCCCGCCGAGGATCAGATCATCCTGCGTAATTACTACCGCCAGCTTGCGTCCGGGCAGGACGCCGAAGCGGAATATCGCCTGATCACGGCGGACGGCGGCACGATCTGGCTGCGCGACAGCGGGCACGTCGAGCCGCTGCTCGACGGCAAGGGCTGGCGCGTCTTTTCCGTGCTGAGCAACATCACCGCGCGCAAAGAAGCCGAAAACGCCCTGCGCAGCAGTGAAGCGCGCATCCGCTCGATCCTGTCTGCCATTCCCGACCTGATGTTCCGGCTGAGCCGCGACGGAACGTACACCGACGCGCACGCGGGCAACCGCGACCTGCTGATCGCCCCGCCCGAAGAACTCATTGGCCGTTCCCTGTCGGATACCATGCCGGAGGACGTGGCGGAGCGCTTTATCCGGCACATTCATCTCGCGCTCGAAACCGGCGAGATCCAGATCTTCAACTACAAGCTGGCGCTGCCCGACAGCAAGTACGACTTCGAGGCGCGGCTGGTGGTGAGCGGGCAGGACGAAGTGCTCGTCATCGTGCGCGACATCACCGAGCGCGTGCATGCCGAGGCGGACCGCGAGCATTTGCTGCGCGATATGCAGGCCCGCGCCACCGAACTGGCGACGGTGATGGAAGTGGGGCTGCGGGCCACGCGCATCCTGGATCTGGACGAGCTGCTCGACACGGTGGCGAACCTGACGCGCGACAACTTCGCGCTGTATCACGCCTATATCTTTCTGTTGGGCCAGGACGGCAAGCACCTGTATCTGGCGGCGGGCAGCGGCGACGTCGGGCAGCAGCTCGTAGAGGCGCGCTACCGGGTGTCGCTCGATCACCCGCGCAGCGTCGCGGCACGGGCCGCCTGCACGCGCGCCCCGGCGCTGGTTTACGATACGCGCACCTCGGAAGATTATTTGCCGTCGCCGTCGCTGCCGGACGTGCGCTCCGAACTGGCGACGCCGATCATCGTCGGCGGCGACGTGATCGGCGTGCTGGGCGTCCAGTCCGATCAGGTTGGCCGGTTCACCGAGGCAGACAGCAGCGTCATGGCGACGCTGGCCGCTCAGCTTGGCATTGCGATCGCCAACGCGCGGCTGTTTGCCGAAAACAGCCGCCGCGTTTCGATCATCGAAAACTCGACGGATGCCATCGCCCTGGCGTCGTTCGTGAAGGGCATCCCACGGCATGCCAACTACGTCAACCGGGCCGGGCTGGACCTGCTGGGCTATGAGAGCATCGAGGAGCTGCGCAGCCTGCCTCTGGCGGACTTCTACACGCGCGAGAGCGTGAAGCAGCTTACGAAAGAGGCGCTGCCTACCGCAATCGAGCAGGGGCTGTGGCGCGGCGAATCGATCATGAGGCGCAAGGATGGGACCGAGATCGCGGTCGAGCAGTCGCTGTTCGTCATCCGTGACCCGGACGGCAGCCCGCGCGATCTGGCGACGATCGTCACCGATATCACCCGGCGCAAAGCGAGCGATGAAGCGCTGCGCCGCGCCAACCGCGCCTATCGCATCCTGAGCAGTTGCAATCAGGCGATCGCCCGCTCGACGGACGAGGCGAACCTGCTGTGGCAGATCGGGCAGTGGCTGGCCGAAGAAGGCGGTTACCCGTTCACGTGGTCCGGCCTGCTCGATGCGTCCACGGAACGTCTGGTGGGCATCAGCGCGACCGGCAGCCGCCTGGTGTCCGAAGCGATCATGGGGTGCTGCGGGGAGGCGCTCGGCCCGGCGTGCCTGTGCCAGATCGCCATGGAGACCGGCCAGCCGCACATCGAGCAGCCGCTCCAGCCGGGCAACGACGAGGAAGAGCGCGCATGGCGGCAGACTGCGATCGACGAAGGGCTGGCGTCAGTGATCGTGCTGCCGCTGACCGCCGAGCAGCGCACGCCGCTCGGCATCCTGCTGCTGTGCTCGGATCGCCCGGATGCGTTTGACGCGGACGAGACGGCGCTGCTGACGCAGTTGGCGTCGGACCTGTCTTTCGGCATGACGGCGCTGCGCACTCGCGCCGAACGCGAGCGCGCGCTGGCCTCGCGCCGCGAGCAGTATATTTTGACCGAAGCCCTGCGCGACACCGCCGACGCGATCAACAGCACGCTCGATCCTGACGTGGTGCTCGACCGCCTGCTGGATAACCTCAAGCGCGTGGTCCCGCACGACGCCGCCAACATCACGCTGATCGAAGCGGATACGGCGCGTATCGTGCGTGCGCGCGAATACACGGAGGAGTTCGGGGAGTGGCTGGGGCAGATGTCGGCGGCGCTGTCGCGCAGCGGCCTCGTACGGCAGGTGATCGAGCGCGAAGCCCCGGTGATCATCGCCAACACCCACCAGGATCCGGACTGGATCGACTACGGGCGGTGGGTCGCGTCGGTCGCCAGCGCGCCGATCCGCCGCGAGGGCAACATCATCGGCATGATCGGCATTTACAGCGTCGTGCCCAACTTCTTCAAGGAGCGCCACGCGGAACGCCTGCAAGCCTTTGCCGATCAGGCCGCCATCGCCATTCATAACGCCAGCCTGTACGAAGCCGCGCAGCGCCACGCCTCCGAGCTTCAGGCCCAGGCCCAACGCCTCGCGCTGATCAACCGCGTGTCCGCACGGCTGACGCAAACGCTGGACATCCAAGAGCTTTACCGCATCGTGCTGACCGAGATGGAGCAGGCGCTCAATTCTTCGTTTGGCGGGGTGCTCATTTTCGAAAACGAGGAGTTTGGGCGGCTGGTCTTCGACACGTATCCCGAGTCCGAGCCGGGGCGGGATGTCACCATCTCGTTGGTGGACAACCAGTCCATCGAAACCGTGCGCCGGACGCATAAGCCGCTGGCGTCCGAGGATGTGCTCAACGACCCGCTGTTCGAGCGCGCCTGGGACGTGCTGCGCGAGCGCGGCACCAAGTCGATGATCATTGCGCCGCTGCTCGTGGGCGAAGACGTGATCGGCACGCTGGGCGTGGACTTCCAGCAGTACCGGCTGTTCACCGAGGCAGAGATCGAGCTGGTGAACACCATCACCAGCCAGGCGTCGATCGCCATTGCGAAGGCGTTCCTGTATGATGCCGAGCGCGATCAGCGCATCCTGGCCGAAGCCCTGCGCGACACGGCGGGCATCGTCAACAGCTCGCTCAACTTCGATCACGTGTTGGAAGGCATTCTGGCGAACGTCGAGCGCGTCGCGCCGCACGATTCGGCCAATATCATGCTGATCGAAGATGGGGAATACGTCCGCGTCGCGCGGGCGCATACCGTGCCCACCGATCCCGCCGCCGAGGCCGCGGCAGAGCTGAACCGCTTCCGGCTGGACGAAACGCGCAACCTGAAAACGATGGTCGAGACGCTCCAGCCGATCGCCATCCCGGACACGGATTCGTACCCGGGGTGGGTGGTCACGCCACCAACCAGTTGGATTCGCTCGCAGGCGGGCGCGCCGATCCAGCAGGACGGGCGCGTGATCGGTTTCCTGACGCTCGACAGCCACGTGCCGAACTTCTACACGCAGGAGCACGCCGAACGCCTACAGGCGTTTGCCGATCAGGTCGCCACGGCGATCCGCAACGCGCAGTTGTTCGCCGCCGAACGCGAGCAGCGCGCGCTGGCCGAAGCCCTGCGCGATACCGCCGCGGCGCTGAACAGCACCCTTAACTTCGACGAGCTGATGGAACGCATCTTGACCAACGTCGGGCGGGTGGTCCCGCACGACTCGGCCAACATCATGCTGATCGAAAACGGCGTGGCGCGGCCCGTTCGCAGCCACGGCTACGCGGAACGCGGCCTGGATGAATGGCTCAACGGGCTGCGATTCGTCATCGCCGACGTGCCCAACCTGCGCATCATGGTGGAAACGCGCCAGCCGCATACCGTGCCCGATACGCACATGTTCCTCGGCTGGGCGCCTGTCGAGGAAACGGTCTGGATCCGGTCGCATAGCAGCGTGCCGATCCAGCTTGAGGGCGAGGTGATCGGGTTCCTCAACCTGGACAGCATGTCGCCCAATTTCTTCACGCAGGTTCATGCGGAGCGCCTTCAGGCGTTTGCCGATCAGGTGGCGCTGGCCTTCCGCAACGTCCAGCTTTACGACGCGGTGCAGCATCACGCGGCGGAACTGGAACAGCGCGTCGCGGAGCGCACACAAGAACTCGAAAGCCAGCGTATCCAGCTTCAAACCATCCTCGAATCGATGGGCGAAGGCGTGATCTATACCACGGGCGCGCAGATGTTGTACTTCAACCCGGCGGTGCTGGCGTTATTCGGCTTCTCTCCGACGGAGATGTACGAACGTCCGCACCAGATTTACCACCACCTGACGCGCCTGATGCCCGGCGATATGGTGGCGTCGGATGCCCTGCGCACCTTCGAGCGCGGCGAAAGCTGGCGCGGCGAGGTGAAGCTCACGCGCAAATCGGGCGAGACGTTCGATGCCGCGCTGACGGTTTCGCAGGTGGCTTCGCCCGACAGCGATAGCCGCAGCGTCGTGACGCTGGTGCGCGACATCAGCCAGGAGAAGGCGCTGCAAGAGCAGAAGGATCGCTTCATCGCCAACGCCTCGCACGAGCTGCGCACCCCGCTGGCGAATATCAAGACGCGCCTGTACCTCGTCCGCAGGCAGCCGGAAAAACTGGAAACACACCTGTCGATTTTGGAACGCGTGACGGACAGCATGGCGGAGCTGATCGAAAATATGCTCGACGTGTCGCGCTTCGAGCGCGGCGTGATCGCGCTCTACCGCCGGCCCGTCACGCTCCAGCCGATCATCGAAGACGTGGTGGCCATCCAGCAGCCGGAAGCGGAGCGAAAAGGCGTCACGCTGGGCGCGGAGATGCCCGCCGAGCCGCTGTACATCATCGCGGACCCGCAGCGCTTCGCCCAGGTGATCACCAACCTGATCACGAACGCGATCAATTACACGTCCGAGGGCGGACGCATCAAAGTCACCGTGCACACCGAAACGCCCGGCGTGGGCGGCGCGGACACGATCGTCATTCAGGTGCACGACACGGGCGTGGGCATTGCGCCGGAGCTGCTGTCACAGGTCTTCGAGCCGTTCTTCCGCGCCAACGAAGGCTCGTCCACGGGGACCGGGCTGGGCCTCACGATCGTCCGCGAGATCATCAACCTGCACGAAGGCAAGCTGAGCGTGGACAGCACGCTGGGGCAGGGCAGCACGTTCACGATCCGGCTCGCGCTGGCCGAAGTTCCGCCATCCAGGGAAGGTAAAGGGAGGAGCGAAGAATGAGAGAGGCCGTCATCGTCGCACTGTCGCGCACCGCGGTAGGGCGCGCGCAAAAAGGCACGACCCGCACCACTCGCCCCGAAGCCATGATCCGCGCCGTCGTTCAGGACGTGCTGCAGCAGGCCGGGGACCGGCTCGATCCGCTTGAAATCGATGACTTTTTGCTGGGCTGCGCTATGCCGGAAGGATCGCAGGGGCTGAACGTGGCGCGCGTCGCGGGGCTGCAAGCCGGACTGCCTGCCGGGGTTCCCGCCCAGACGATCAACCGCTTCTGTTCGAGCGGCCTGCAAACCATCGCCACCGCCGCCGAGCGCATCATCGCCAACGGCGCGGACATCATTCTGGCGGGCGGCGTCGAGTCGATGAGCCAGGTCCCGATGGTGGGCTTTCACTTCAGCCCGACGCTGGACGCCAGCGAGCACCAGCCGGAAATATACATGGGCATGGGCCTGACGGCGGAGCGCGTGGCCGAGGCGTACGGCGTCTCGCGCGAGGATCAGGACGAGTTCGCTTACGGCAGCCACATGAAAGCCATCGCCGCGACCGACGCGGGCAAGTTCGCGCAGGAGATCGCGCCGGTCACGTTCGAAGAAGTGACGCTGGTCAATGGGCGGCGGCAGGCGCGCAGCATCACGTTCGACCAGGACGAGCATCTGCGCCGCTCTACGACGATCGACGGGCTGGCGAAGCTCAAGCCGGTGTTCAAGCAGAACGGAACCGTCACCGCCGGGAATTCCAGCCCGCTCAGCGACGGAGCCGCCGCCGTGCTGGTCATGGAGGCGGAAACCGCCGCGCAGCACGGGTTCGAGCCGCTGGCGCGGTTCGTCGGGTTTGGCGTGGCGGGCGTTCCGCCGGAGGTGATGGGCATCGGGCCGGTTGCCGCCGTGCCGCGCGTGCTCAAGCGCACCGGGCTGACGGTGAACGATCTGGACCTGATCGAGCTGAACGAGGCGTTCGCGGCGCAGGCCCTGGCGGTGATCCGCCAACTGGAACTGGATCCGGCCCGCGTGAACGTCAACGGCGGCGCGATTGCGCTCGGTCACCCGCTCGGCTGCACGGGGACCAAGCTGACCGTACAGTTGGTGCACGAACTGCGCCGCCGGGGCGGTGGGCGCGGCATGGTGACCATGTGCATCGGCGGCGGTCAGGGCGCGGCGGGGATCTTCGAGGTGTACGGGAACTGAACCATTGTGACCTTACGCCCGCTGCCCCCTGAAAAAACGGGCGGAGCAAGCCTCGCCCCTACGGATCGCGGGGTAACGAGCGGCCAGGGGTTGAGGTTCTTTTCGGAGTTTCGCTTATACGGCAAAAAAGGCCGGGGAGCGCGTACACGCCCCGGCCTTTTTGTATTTGTATGATGCGCGCAAGGGTCGAGGGTCAACTCTCGTCGCAGCGGAAGACCACCCCCGCGTCGCCAAACTCGATGTGATCGCCGTTTTTCAGGCGTTGGGCCATCGTGCGCTGGCCGTTGATACGCGTCCCGCGCGAGCTTTGCTGATCCTGGAGGAAAAACGATCCTTCGGCGTAACGGATCATGAAGTGACGGCGCGACACCTTCGCATCGGGGGCCTGCACGTCACACACGGAGGAGCGCCCGACGAGCGTATCCGTCTGGTACAGGCGCACGCGCTGCCCCATCATCGCGCCGCCGACGCCTTCCAGCCATGCGCGCGGCATATCGACCGGCACGCTGACCTGGGGCGGCATGGGCGGGGGCGGGGCCATGCGTGCCGCGGCAAGCGCTGCCGGGGCGGTCGCCTGTGCCGGGATGGGGTCCGGATCGATGCGGATCGCGCCGGGGGGCGAAGCCAGCGTCGGGCTGCCCACCGGGGGCGCGAACCCGCCGGAATAGGCGAGCGGCTGGTGGCAGTTCATGCAGACGGGCGCGTTCGGTGGGTTGATCGCGCCGCAGTTCGGGCAGCGCACCCCGCCGGGAATTTCCGGCTCTTCGTACCAGTCACCTTCGCGGTTATAGCGGAAGTACCAGACCAGCAGGATGACGCCGACCATCAGCGCGCCCAGGCCAGCCAATGCAACCACGATTAAGATGAGTCCTGGTGTCCCCACGCGTTTTTACCCTCGATACGATGCCAGATGAACTGCCATTTGCGCAGGTATCGCTTACTACGCAGCGAGTATAAAGTTCCCGGCCCGGCACGGCAAAAATCGGCGGGTGACCGTAGGGAGTCAGGGCCGCGGTAAGCACGCTTTTCCCGACGCAAGCGGGAGGGAAGGGGAACGGGCACAACAGGGGCGGAGCAGCCCCCGCTGCGCCGTCTGCCTTGACAATCGCAGGGCGGGCCGTACACTCAAAGTACCGCGTGACAAAGGGAGGTGGCGCATGGCTCAAACGCTGAATGTCCTGATCGTGCACGGTATTGGGTGGGGCGGTCGCGGGACGTTGTATTCCCGCCCGCTGATTCAGAATGTCAGCGCGGAGTTCGAGCGCGCGTTGAAACGCCTGAAGCTGCGCGATATCGACGCCAGCGCGGCCCGCCCTAAAAATGCGCTGCGGTTCGAGACGGTGTGCTGGGACCCGGTCACGCAGCAGCCCCAGGACGCCATGCTCAGTGTGTTGTTCGGGCGGCCCTGGCTGCGGAAACGGCTCAGCCTGACCTACCAGTTCCGGCGGAATATGGTGGGGCTGTTGGGCGACGTGACGGCCTACGAGCGCGATCCGCACAACGCCGTCTACCGCGCCGTGCACGAGGAAGTCGATAAGTGCGTGGCGCGGTTGGGACAGGCGAGCCGCGCCCAGGCCGAAGTCGCCTATTCGCCGCTGACAGTGATCGGGCACAGCCTGGGCAGCGTGATCGTCTCCGACTACGTGTGGGATCACACGGGTGGAGAAGGCCAATCGCACCTGCTGCGCGGGCACGATCTGGCGCTGGTGAACATGGTCCTGATGGGATCGCCGATGGCGCTCTACTCGCTGCGTAACAACGCGTATGGCGGGCAGGAGAGCATCCGCGACAGCCTGGGCAGCCCGGTGCAGGTCGATCCGCAGTACGGCATGTGGCTGAACCTGTACGACGAGCAGGACCCGATCGGCTTTCCGCTGGAGGCCATCGACTCGTACCGCGCGGCGGGCGTGATCGACTGCGCGGTGAACGCGGGCAACTGGCTGACCGGGTGGAACCTGCTCAGCCACGTCGGGTACTGGCGCTGCCACCAGACGGCGCGCGCGATCGGCGGCAAGCTGGCGCTCGACTGGGCGCGGCTGAACAGCCCGCGTTTTGCCGAGCGCGACTATGACAAGGCATTCAAGGCATATCACAAAGACTTGCGAAAGGGATAATGATGCTCGATCCTGACCAGATCCGGCAGGCGCGCGCCGAGGCCGCGCAGTGGGCTTACGATCTTTTACAATCGGACTTCGTGATCTTCGACAGCGAAACGACCGGCACAGGTTTTCAAGACGAGCTGGTCCAGGTGGGCGTGATCGACGGGCGGGGCGAGACGGTGCTGGATACGCTGGTCAAGCCGACGCGCCCGATCGATCCCGGCGCGTCACGCGTGCACGGCCTCAGCGCGGTGCACTTGATCGGTGCGCCCGCGTTCAAGACCGTGTATCCCGATCTTGCGGCGGCGCTGGGCGGCAAGCGCGTCGTGGCCTATAACGTGGACTTCGACCGCCGCATCCTGTACCAGTCATGCGCGCTGTACGATCTGCCGCGCGTCGAGGCGGCGGCGTGGGAATGCGCCATGAAACGGTACGCGGCGTACTTCGGATCGTGGAACAGCATGAAGAACGATTTCCGGTGGCATAAGCTCGAAGCCGCCTGCGCCAACGAAGACGTGAACGTGTATGACCTGAACGCCCATTCGGCGGTGGACGACTGCCGCTTGACCTTGCGCCTGATTCAGAAGATGGCTGAAGCCGTAGACTAAATGTCCCCAGTAATCGACCTTCACTTCACCCGACGCGACTGGGTGATCGGCCTGCTCGTCGTTTTGCTCGCTTTTGCGCTGCGCACGGTGATCATCTTCGACCGGGCGAACGCGCCCAACGACATCAGCGCGTTCAATCCGCTGCCGGTGGGCAGCGACCAGCGCACTTACTACAACGCCATCGCGTTGTACCGCGCGGGGGAGTTTCCGCCGCCCACGTACCATTACCAGCCGGGCATGCCGTGGTTCATGGTGGGCAGCAGCGAGCTGCTGGGCACGGATAACCTAGGCGTGCTACGCCTGTTCGTCGCGGCGCTGGCGTCGATCAACGTGGGGCTGTTCATGGCGACAGCGCGGCTGGCTTCGGGGCGGCGCTGGGTGAGCGTGATCGCGGCGCTGCTGCTGGCGGTGTACCCGGTCAGCGCGTTTTACGACACCGATTTCGTGATCACCTCCGAGGCGATCATCCTGTTGAATCTGGCGCTGCTGGGCGTGCTCGCGTTGTGGCGGTGGCCGGACGCGTGGGGCGGGGTGGTGCTGTACGGGCTGAGCTTCGGCATCATCGCCATTATGCGGCGCGAGCTGCTGGCGCTGGCCCCGGTTTTTGGGCTGTGGCTGCTGTGGCAGCGTCCCCGGCGGCGCACCGTGATTCAAGGCGCTGCCGCTGCTGCGATCTGCGTCGCGGCGCTGCTGCCGACGATCTATCACAACCGCTCCAACGGGGCGGACTTTTTGATCACGTCCGTCACGGATGCCGAACTGTACCGGGGCAACAACCGCGACGCGAACGGGGCGTATCACGTCGGCCCGGCAAGCCTGTCCACATCTCAGGACTACAAAAAATATCTGTGGCTGGATATCAAGCTGTCGCCGTGCCGTTTCGTGGAGCTGGAACTGCACAAGATCGGCATGTTCCTGTCGTCGCACGAGCCGGGCAATAACCTCAACTATTTGATCGCCGGGGAAGGCACGTCCGCGCTGCTGCGGGCGATCCCGCTGAACTTCCAGGTTTTGCTGGCGCTGTTTTTGACGGGGCTGGCCGTGCAGGCCCGGCGGCGCGATCCGACGGCGGCGCTGTTCGGTGCGTCGTTCCTGATGGTGCTGGCGGCCATGCTGCTGATGTGGGTCGAGGCGCGCATCCGCACGCCGGTCGTGGTGGTGATGATGCTCCCGGCGGCGTGGGCGGTGGTCGAGATCGGGACCGCGCTCTACGGGCTGATCCGTCCGGCGCAGGCCCGGCAAACGGCGCTTTCCGGCGTGAAGCCGGTCCGGTTGGGGCTGGCGGCGGTGGGCATCGCGGCGGTGCTGGCGGTGCTCTGCCATGTGGTCTACTGCGATCTGCCGCTTTC